>LXQK01000017.1:49563-96679 GCA_001683905.1 Marivirga sp. ANT-B6 | reverse complement strand
GATCTGTATAGGAGGGGTTGGTATGTATACCAGGCTTTTTTTACTGTCTTACAAAGCTGCTATTATCTCTAAACGACCTTCTTCGGCTTAGTTTTAGATCCTGCAGAATGGCAGCTTTAACATTGATATTCAGAGCATAGGAAGTGAAAGCACCGAAGGGTGTCCAGTCAAACCGCATCTCCCAGCAATGCAGGTCACGGATGATGTTTATTCTGGTATTGGTAAAAAGCTTTTGCTGAAAGTCATACCCGCTGTTAAAGCCTATTTTCCATTTTTCTGTGATGCTTACGTCTCCTGTAAAGGTTACGGTTTGGGCGTCAATGCGCGTGTCATTAAAGCCTACTTTGCTGTACCTGAAAATATAATTTACCCTCAAATTCCACGGTACACTCCAGTCCACATAATCGTTTGGGTTGGCGTAAATCATTTCTCTTTCGTCCGCAAAATCGACATCATCGATACGTGCTGGAGGAGGTGGCAACTCAGCTTCTCTTTTTCGCGCCTTCGGGTTCAAACTTGTACCTAATGAAACATTAAAACTACTGATCTGGCCAAGACCCTGGCCGTTGTTCCATGCAAAATCGTTTAATCGGGATTGTACTACCTCTCTTTCACCACGCGAATTGATGGTTTCGCTTTGCAGGCGATAGACATAGGGATCAAGAATGGCCTGGAAGCTAATATCCAGTTTGTCCTTGAATAGCCTTGTTCGGGCCACCAGGTTAACAGGCCTAAGATTAAAAGAGTCAGCATATAGATTATACGAAGTGTTGAAAGATAGCTCTTCAAACAAAGGTACTTTACGCTCCTGGGCTACAGTATCTTTTTTGTCCACCACCTTTAGCTCGAGCGCATTCTTCAGGGAGAAGTTTACGATGCCGTTTTTACCTGTTCCTGGTGCACCGCGATAGCGCGCCCTATATGCTTCCACCCCTTCATTATCTACTACCCGGTCGTAATATCCAAAGATCTTATTTTTATAGTCGGGCTGAAACGTTAACCCCAACGTAGGTGTCATCACATGGCGGATGCCTTTAATTTTGCCCCCCTTGGGGTAGTAAAATCCATAGATCATGGTAGTCAATTGTGCTCCGCCACTGGTCGTAAATGCCCGGGAGATACCTTTTAATGTGTCTTGTATAACTTCACCTCTCTCTGCATCAAACCTATTCTCAAACCGGCTGAAATATAAAAACTCCGTATGCACGATCCGAGGGCTCAAAGTAAAATGCTTCAACACCTTAAATGAAGTTTCTATAGGAATGGCAAAATTTAAGGGTTGTGGCTCAGAGGCTGACTCCTGGGCATTTCTCCATAATTCCGGAAACGTTTCGAAATTAAACGGAGCAATACTGTCGGGACTGATCCGGTTGGTCACCCTTCTGCTATAGTTGAAATTTTGCGCAAAGTACAATTTCTTATACCAGGCATTATTTGATTTTCCAACGTTTTTGAATGGGTAAATCCTGTTCATATTTAAACTTACCTCCGGCAAGAATAAGTCGACCTCATTTGTTCTTACATTTTGATTATGCCTGGCAGACACCGTAATATTGAAAATGCGGCCTAGCGGTGCAGCATAAGATATACTCGATTGAATGATGGATTGTAAATTTTGATATACATCCAGTGCATTATTTTGGTTGTAGCTCGACGTAGCAGCATTGACATTGGCCGTAAAACGTCCCCCCGTCCGATTGGCAGGAGCGTGGTTCCACCTAAACCGAAAGTCGTTTTGTTTGACGGAGTCTTCAATATTATCCGTTAAACGCTGGCTTAAAAAGTTAAAATCCAACACTCCGGTATGGGCGTAGCGTTTTTTGTAATTGGAAAGTACGGTAAAACCTTTCGAGCCCTTCGAATAGATTTCTCCTAATAATTGAAGGTCAATCCGGTCGCTGATAGCGAAATAATAGCCTCCCTCCCGCAAAAAGAAACCACGTCGTCTCTCCTCACCATAGGTAGGCACAATGATCCCTGAAGCACTTTTTCTTGGCGCAGGGAATATGCCAAAGCCAAAGCCAAGTGGAGTAGGTACGTCGTTGATGTACAAATTGAATGGGCCTGAGACAATCTTATCGTTTGGAACTACTTTTAACTTTCGTGCCTGGATATGAAAATGTGGATTTTCCAGGTTGCAAGTCGTGTATTGGGCATGTGAAATAAATACTTCATCTCTTTCATTTTTCTTAATTTCCTCGCCATGAATGAACGCTTCCCCTTGTTGGGTAACTACCCCTGATATAAAGGCTTTTTTTGTTTTGAAATTATATACCATGCTATCGGTAACATAAGTTTGATCCTCGGTAAAAACCGGTTTCCCTATGTATTTACCTGTGGTGTCAACGTTTCCTTTTGCGTTAATCTGGTTCGTAAGATAATTAATTTCAATGATTGCTGCCTCAATTCTGGTGTTACCATAGGTTATTTTTGCATCGCCAAAAAGCGTCATGATCTTCTGAGAGGCATCCATTTCTATAGAATCTCTGGCAGAGTATTTGATTGTTGTCTCAATGTCTCCAGTCGGTGCAGCTAAAGAATCAGCAATTGTCGTATCTTGCGGTATAATGGTTAGGTTGATGCGGCTGGAATCACCAGGAAGTGAGTCGGTATATATAGGTTGTACACCGTCGTTTGGAATAACAGGTTCTACCTTTATTGGTGCTTCCGCCTGGCTTTCTTTTTTCTTTCTTTGTTGGGCGCTGGCTTGATCGATAAAGGCAAATAATAAAAGAAGAAATAAAGCGTATTTTAATTTATACAACAGTTTTTTCAGTTTTACAGAAAAAATTACAATTTTGCGTAAAGTTATTGGTTTAGGAATTAACAACCGAAATATAGTGAAGAATATTGTTCTACTAATTTGTTTTTCCCTCTTGATTTTAACCGTGTCTTTTAATCCGGCAGGGGTTAGTGTGTACAAGGTCAAGAAGGTTGTAATTGACGCGGGCCATGGCGGCAAAGATCCGGGTACCTCGGGGAGAATTTCGAAAGAAAAAGATGTAGCGCTTGCCATAGCTTTAAAATTGGGAAAGCTCATTGAGGATAATATTGCTGGTGTAGAAGTAATTTATACCCGAACGGGTGATACATTCCCCGGCCTGGTAGACAGAGCCGATATTGCTAACAAAAATGGGGCGGATCTCTTCATTTCTATCCATTGCAATGCCGTAGGAAACCATAGCGTAGAAGGTACTGAGACCTGGGTGATGGGCTTGAATCGTTCGAAGGATAATCTTGAGGTGGCGAAAAGAGAAAATGCTGTGATTCTTTTGGAAGAAGATTATGAAGAGAAATATGAAGGGTTTGATCCCAAATCTCCGGAGTCACATATATTATTTTCACTGGTTCAAAATGCCTATTTGGGAAATAGTCTTAAATTAGCACAAAATATTCAGGATCAATTTGAGAAAAGAGTCGGGCGACATAACAGAGGCGTAAAACAAGAAGGGTTTGTTGTGCTTCATAAATCTTCCATGCCGGCGGTGCTTGTTGAGGTTGGTTTTTTAAGTAACCCGAAAGAAGAGAAATATCTAAACGATAATCTAGGTCAGACGTATATAGCTTCCGGTATTTTCAGGGCCTTTAGAGATTACAAGGAAGAAATTGAATCCATGAATTAAAAATTTATACGTGAAGATATCAAAGGAAGCAAAAGTAGGTCTCCTGGCTGTTATTGCCGGGTCTGTGTTATATATAGGATTCAATTTTTTAAAAGGTGTTGATTTTTTCTCTCCGAATAATACATATTTTGCTATTTATGATAAAATTGATGGTTTAAGTCCGTCTAATCCTATCATGATCAACGGCCTAACTGTGGGACGCGTAGGCAGCATTACAATCATGCAGCACAGGCAAAACAAAATTCTGGTAGAATTAGACATAGAAGATGATATAGTGCTCAGTGACTCAACCGTTGCGCTGTTGATTGATAGTGATTTTTTAGGAAGTAAAGCCATCGTACTGGAGGTCGGTAGGGTGGTAAATGTTTTACAGGAAGGGGATACCATTCGCGGCATCGTCGATCAAGGAATGGCCGAGGCTATCAAGGAAACTGCCATGCCGGTGATCAATAATGTGGATGATGCAGTTACCAATCTCAACAAAATTTTAGCTAATATCGCCAATAATGAGGCAGGTATCAATCAAACCATTGACAACTTCAGACAAACCTCAGAAGATATCAAACTGCTGGCAGCAGAAAACCGGCAGCAGATTTCGAAAGTATCCTCCGATATGGCCCGTCTTTCGGGTGCACTGTCAGACCCTGACAAGGGCATCATACCAATGCTTGCCAAATTAAACCAGTTTACCGATACATTAAATAATTTACAGGTAACCCAGGTGATGGACAAGGCAAACCTGGCGATGCAAAATTTAAATACCATCCTTAACGATATTAAGGAAGGCCATGGAACCCTAGGTAAATTGGCCCATAACGATTCATTATATAGAAACCTTAACCAATCGGCACGAGACCTTGACAGGTTATTGATAGACGTACGGCAAAACCCCAAACGGTATGTCCATTTCTCTGTTTTTGGAAGGAAAGACAAGTCGAAGGATAAGGTGGAAGAGGAAGAATTAAGAGACATCGTTATCGAATAAGCTTTCTTTTTCTTCTGTTATTGGTGATTAAGATGACCGTCTTGCTCACCAAAAGATTTTTTTATTTAGCATAAGCTCAATTAACTTATTCATGGATTTAGAATTCAACAAAAACGAAGATTCCCTAAAACTGCTATGTTATCAACTTGATAAAAAACTCAAAGAAGTTTATTTGGGTGGTGGAGAAAAGAAGATCAAGAGTCAGCATGAAAAGGGAAAGTTAACAGCGCGTGAAAGAATACAATACCTGGTTGATCCTGAATCGGAATTTTTGGAAGTGGGTGCTTTTGCCGGCGAAGGCATGTACGAAGAATACGGCGGCTGCCCTTCGGCTGGCGTAGTTACAGGCATTGGCTACGTGAATAGAAGGCAGTGTGTAATTGTAGCCAACGATGCCACGGTGAAGGCAGGAGCGTGGTTCCCGATTACAGCAAAGAAAAATCTTCGCGCCCAGGAAATTTCTATAGAAAACAGATTGCCTATCATATACCTGGTAGATAGTGCCGGCGTATTTTTGCCGCTTCAGGACGAGATTTTCCCTGATAAGGAGCATTTCGGCCGCCAGTTTAGGAACAATGCGAAAATGTCTGCCATGGGCATAGTACAAATCGCTGCGATCATGGGCAGCTGTGTAGCAGGGGGAGCATATCTTCCGATCATGTCCGATGAGGCAATGATCGTGGACAAGACAGGCTCGATTTTCCTGGCAGGCAGCTATCTGGTAAAAGCGGCAGTTGGAGAAACCGTCGATAATGAAACCCTGGGGGGAGCGACAACCCATTGTGAAATCTCTGGTGTTACCGATAATAAATATGACAATGATCAGCAATGCCTCGATGCCATCAGGGGTATATTTGATAAGCTTGGATATGACAGCAAGGCGGGCTTTAACAGAAAGACACCTGCGGCTCCTAAAAAAGATGTGGAAGATCTTTTCGGTATTTTTCCTCAAGATAGGGTAAAACCCTATGATATGGGTGAAGTCATCGAACGGCTGGTTGATAACTCGGAATTTGAAGAGTATAAAGCGTTGTATGGCAAGTCGCTATTATGCGGCACTGCCAGAATAGATGGTTGGGCGGTAGGTATTATTGCCAACCAGCGCAAAGTAGTGAAATCGAAAAAAGGTGAGATGCAGATGGGCGGTGTTATTTATTCCGACTCTGCTGATAAAGCTGCCAGGTTTATCATGAACTGTAATCAGCGGAAAATTCCTATTGTCTTTTTGCAGGATGTAAGTGGCTTTATGGTGGGTAGCCGCGCCGAGCATGGGGGCATCATCAAAGATGGTGCTAAAATGGTCAATGCCATGGCTAACTCTGTCGTCCCTAAATTCACCATCATTCTAGGCAACTCCTACGGCGCCGGCAATTATGCCATGTGCGGAAAGGCTTACGATCCGCGCTTGATCTATGCGTGGCCAACCGCACAAATGGCAGTGATGAGTGGTGCCGCAGCCGCCAAAACGCTCCTGCAGATCAAAGTCGCTGCCTTGAAAAGGAAGGGCAACGCGCTGACCATAGAAGATGAAGATAAGATGCTGGCAGAGATTACCGACAAATACAATGACCAACTAAGCCCCTATTACGCAGCGGCGCGCCTTTGGGTAGATGGTATCATTGATCCGAAAGAAACCAGAAAAGTTATTTCTATGGGAATTGAAGCTGCAGACCATGCGCCTATCACGGAAAAATTCAACGTTGGCGTTATTCAAACATAAAACAGGGTTTTTATGATCGAAAATTTTTTGCATTTTTAAATCATTTACCGGTGATTGATGTTTCTAAAAGACAACCTTTAGTAAATGATCTAAAAGTATGGGAACGATTTCATGCTTTATTAACCAAAAAACTTTTCAATAGATGAATAGTGAAGAAATTAAAGCCCTCGTTTCCTTACTTGATGATGATGATAATGAAATATTGACACACGTTGAGCGGAAAATTATGTCGTTAGGGAATGAAATTATTCCTTTTTTAGAAAGTGAATGGGAAAACAATTTTAACCCCATTGTTCAAAAACGACTCGAAGAACTCATTCACACGCTACAATTTGAAACTTTAACTGATAAGCTTGCTGCATGGAAAGTCAGTGAGAAGCAGGATTTATTAGAGGGCATGTGGCTCATTGCTACCTACCAGTATCCGGACCTGGAGCTGAGCAAACTCAAAAAAGACCTGGAGCAAATATATTATGAAGCATGGTTGGAATTTAGAACAGACGTTCATCCGTTTGACCATGTGAAGATCCTCAATAGTGTATTGTTCAATAAGCTTAAATTTTCTGCCAATACGAAAAACTTTCATTCCCCGGGGAATAGCATGATTAACGTGGTTTTAGAAAACAAAAAAGGCAATCCTATTTCGTTGTGCGTCGTATATATGCTTGTAGCACAAAAGTTAAAATTGCCGGTTTATGGCGTGAACCTGCCAAACCTATTTATCCTCACTTACAAAACGGAAGAGACTCAGTTCTATGTGAATGCCTTTAATCGTGGCATTATCTTCAGCAAGGCAGATATTGATAATTATATCTCCCATTTGCATATGACTCCGTTGGACATCTATTATCAGCCGTGTTCGAATCTGGAGATTGTGGGCCGTGTGCTTCGCAACCTCATTGTTTCTTTTGAAAAATTAGGCGACAGCATTAAAGTCGATGAGGTCAGGGCTTTGTTGAAGACGGTATCCGACGGGTCGGATATTGACCTTTGATACCGTGTTTTAAAACACTTTCTTGCCATCAATAAAAGTTTCAGCTACCTTGATAGTTCGCAATGAAGCTTCTTTTTCTTTCATGATATCCTTTTCCAGTACAACAAAATCGGCCATTTTTCCTGGTTCAATGCTGCCTTTTTCATTTTCTTCAAATGCGGCATAAGCAGCCCAGATGGTCATACCTTTCAAGGCATCTTCCCGGCTGATCTTGTTTTCGGGCTGAAAGCCACCGTTAGGGAAATTCTGATCGTCCTGTCGTGCCACTGCCGCGTGGAAGCCATACAGAGGATTTATGGATTCTACAGGAAAATCGCTTCCCAGAGCCAGCATGCCATTGGTTTGTAATAAATCCTTATAGGCATAGGCCGCTTTTAGACGCTCCTGGTTGAGCCTGTCGCCCGCCCAGTACATATCTGACGTAGCATGTGTGGGTTGTACCGACGGGATAACCTTGTAGGCAGCAAACTTCCTGATATCCTCATTTGATACGACCTGAGCATGTTCTATTCGCCATCGCTTAGCATTGTCGGGCTGCAGCACTTCACTGTAAATTTGTAAAATAATTCGATTTGCAGAGTCACCAATGCAATGTGTATTCATCTGAAAATCATGGGCAGCTATTTCTTTGGCCAGGCTTCTATAAGTTTCGACAGAGGCTAATAGAAATCCATAGTTGTCCGCATCGTCATGGTATGGCTCCAACAAACACGCTCCTCTGGAACCTAAGGCACCATCGCCATATATTTTGAACGAGCGTACATTAAGAAAGTCAGATTTATAGGGTCCCGATGTGAAATAGTGTTCGCGATTGGTTTCTGTAGGATTTAACATGGCATAAATGCGCATCTTAAGCGAACCTTCCTTTTGCAATGAATCTATGATATCTATAGTGGATTTGTCGAGGCCTGCATCAGCTAACGAGGTGATACCTACCTCGAAACAATTCTGCTGTGCGGCTAGCAAAGCTGCAGCCTGATCGCCTGAATCAGGTGCTTCGATGAGACCGCTTACCTGGTCTATCGCATTATCCACAAGAAGGCCTGTGGGTTGCCCTGCCGCCAACACAATTTTTCCGCCAGGTATATTAGTTGTGGCATCTATACCAGCCAAATCCAAAGCTTTCTGATTTACCAATGCCGCATGTCCATCAACCCTGGTCAGTAGCACTGGTGCATCGGGGAATAGTCGATCGAGGGTGTCTTTGGTAGGAAACTCCTTTATTTCCCAATCATTTTGGTCCCAGCCACGACCAAAAATCCAGTCCGCCTCAGGATATTTTTTTCTATGTGCTACCACCAGGGCTACGATTTCATCAAATGAACTGGTACCGGTGAGGTCTACATCCTGAAGCCCCAACCCATATCGATAGAAGTGACTATGTGCATCATTAAAACCTGGATACACGGGCAAGCCCTTGCCGTCAATAATCTGCTCGGCGTCATATTGATACAGCACTTCCTCATTGGTGCCCACAGCTACAAATTTGCCATCTTTCACTGCAAAAGCCTGGGCTGTGCTAAAGTTTCCGTCAACAGTATACACCACACCATGATGATAAACAAGGTCGACCTTCTCTTTAGCAGTACATGAAAAAAGGGCAACTAACAGCAACAAACTTAACGCTGATTTCATCTAATCGAATCTTAAATGTTTAACTGATTCACCTGAGTTGATGAGCTCTAACAAAGCATCTATCCCTATTTCAAGGTGCTTTTGGACATAGGTTGTTGTAATCTTTTTGTCGCTCTCGTCGGTTTTTACACCTTCGGGTATCATGGGATTATCAGAAACGAGTAAAAGCGCGCCATGGGGGATGCCGTTGACAAAGCCAACGGTAAAGATGGTAGCCGTTTCCATATCCACGCCCATAGCCCGGATCTTCTGCAGGTATTTTTTAAAGGCAGTATCATGTTCCCATACGCGCCTGTTGGTGGTATACACAGTACCTGTCCAATAGTCCATCTCGTGTTTTTTTATCATGGAAGAAACCGCCCTTTGTAGCCTGAACGACGGTAGCGCCGGGATTTCCGCAGGTAAGTAATCGTCGCTAGTGCCCTCGCCACGTATAGCCGCAATGGGTAAAATTAAATCACCAAGCTTGGTGTTTTTCTTCAATCCACCACATTTACCTAAAAATAAAGCAGCTTTAGGTTTAATAGCAGAAAGCAAGTCCATTACTGTCGCTGCCATGGCACTTCCCATCCCAAAATTTATAATGGTTATGTTATTGGCCGTCGCCGTTTGCATAGGCCTAAGCTTCCCTTGAATTTCAACGCCAAATTTATCCGCAAACATTTCTACATAATTGATAAAATTTGTGAGCAGAATATATTCGCCAAAATCTTTAATAGGAGTACCCGTATAACGAGGGAGCCAATTTTCTACTATTTCTGCTTTAGTTTTCATAAAAGTGTTTTTAGTGGTTGTTCAACGCTTTTTTCCTTTACCTTCCCAGCCAAATTTGATATTGAAGATTTAATTTAGGAAAATTACTTTTTTCACCTGAAAAGAAAAATTATTTTTCATACATGATCAATCCCAGCTTCTTAAGTTTTTTTTAAATGGCATGGAAGTTATACGCTAGTTCTCTTATCATTGTATAAAAAACCTACATCAGCAGGTGAGCATTCGATTTATAGACTCCATATGGCGCTTATGCAATCATTAAATTTACCCCCATTTGACTTCAAGCTAGGCACCCTGGATGGTAAAACAACCATATTTGATCCTATTCGAAAAAAGTACCTTGTCCTTACCCCTGAGGAATGGGTTCGCCAACATATCGTTAATTTCTTAACCGTTGAGCTGCAATATCCCCGATCTTTGATTAAACTGGAGGGACAACTGCACTACAACCAAATGCCGCGGCGGTCCGATGTGGTCACTTTCAACAGAAGTGGAAATCCTCATATGCTGGTCGAGTGCAAAGCGCCAGGCGTAAAAATTTCTCAGAAGGTCTTTGACCAGGCAGCCACCTATAACGCCATTTTAAAGGCGAAGTTTCTGGTAGTGACCAATGGCCTTAAACATTATTGTTGTGAAATAGACCATGAACGAGCTGCTTTTATATTTTTAGAGGCAATACCTTCATTTGAAGATATTGCCTCTATTCAATAGGTCTACAGTTTTAATCTAATTCAAGAACGAGTTAACATCGTGTAGGGGCAGGTTAAAAGTTTCCGCAACACCTTGGTATACTACGTCGCCATTTATAATATTTAACCCTAGTTTCAAGTCAGACGAATCTTTACAAGCCTTCTTCCAACCTTTGTTGGCCAGCTGAATTGCGTAAGGAAGCGTGGCATTGGTAAGGGCAAGCGTAGAAGTATAGGGTACTGCACCAGGCATATTAGCCACACAATAATGTACCACATCATCGATGATATAAGTAGGATCTTCGTGCGTTGTAGGCCTGCAAGTCTCGATACAACCTCCCTGGTCTACAGCTACATCGACAACTACAGTTCCAGGTCGCATGTCCTTTAACATATCCCGGGTAACAAGATGGGGCGCTTTTGCGCCAGGAATAAGCACCGCGCCGACAATTAGATCGTGCGTCTGAATCAACTCGCGGATATTATATTCATGAGACATCAAAGTTTTTACATTGGCTGGCATGATGTCATTGAGGTAACGCAAACGCTGCAGGTTTACGTCCATGATCGTAACTTCAGCACCAAGACCAGCAGCCATTTTTGCCGCTTGTGTACCCACTACACCACCACCCAATATCAGCACCCTGCCTGGCGGAACGCCTGGTACGCCGCCCAACAATATGCCACGGCCCTTCAATGGCTTCTCAAGGTATTTTGCGCCTTGTTGTACAGCCATACGCCCGGCAACTTCCGACATCGGAATGAGAAGTGGCAAGCTGCGATCTGGCTTTTCTACCGTTTCATAGGCAAGGCATACGGCTTTATTGGCAATCATCGCCCTGGTCAAGGGCTCATACGATGCAAAGTGAAAATAAGTAAACAACAACTGATCTTCCCTGATAAGGCTATATTCCTGCGATATCGGCTCTTTTACTTTGATGATCATATCGGCGATTGAATAAACAGCAGCGATGTCAGGAAGTATGGTGGCACCAGCACCTGCATATTTTTCATCAGAAAAGCCACTGCCTTCTCCTGCACTGGATTGTACATACACAGTATGGCCATGCTTTGTAAGCTCTTTGGCACCAGCGGGTGTGAGGGCCACTCTATTTTCATTATTTTTTATCTCTTTCGGAACACCAATGATCATAAGATTATGCTTTTAAGGATAGTATTTTTCGTGCCGCAAATATAGTGAATGCTTGCCAATATATTGAGATGGAGATATAAAATTTAAAGTTGGCAGGTATAGGATATTCCTGGCGTATGCCGGTATAAAATTCGACAAATATTGCCAGCCACCCGTCAAAAAGTGAACCTGAAAAGGGTGGCGTAGTACTACTTGAACGAATTGGGGATAGTCACCATAAAACAGCATCCTTTTCCGGGGGCTGACTTTACCTGGATGCTTCCGTCTAATTTTTGCAAAGTCTCTTTCACAATATACAATCCAAGACCAGAGCCGTTGCTTTTATCTGTAGCCCGGTAGAACATATCATAGATCTTTTCGTGATGTTCGGCATCTATTCCCTGTCCATTGTCTTTGATGTAAATCACCGCTTTTGCTTCACATACTGATACTTTTATCGCAATTTTCGGCTTCTCATTTTGGTCGATACTATATTTCAACGCGTTGGATACCAGGTTGCTTAAAATAATCGATAATCGGCGGCTGTCGGTCGTAAAAGGAACCGATTGTGTGACGTCGACGGTCGTTTTCACCTTTTCAGCATGCTGCATATAACGCAGTCCATCCAGGGTCTCGGACACCTGTTCTATAAAGTTGATATCTCCATAGTGCAGGTCCACTCTCGCATTGCGTGAGTAGTCGGTAATATCCTGAACATATTTATCCAATTTGTAGATGCTTTTACGCATCATCTCAAGGTATTGGTCTATGTTTTCGCCTTTTTCAAGCTTCATAATATTAATCAGACCTAAAACGGAAACCAAGGGGGCACGAAGGTCATGTGAGGCGCTATAGACAAACTCGTCGAGTTCCGAATTGATTTTCTTAAGTTGTTCGTTTTGTTCCTTGAGCATACTTTCGGTATGCTTCCTATCCGTGATGTCGGTAAGGGTGCCACTGATCGCTACGATCTTTTTGTGCTGATTGAGAATAGGTTTACCGATCACATGCACATATTTCATTTCTACTCCTTCTCCTATCACGCAGATATCGATGCTGAACGGTGTAGCTTTGCTTACGATATTTGCAATGGCTTTTTCCAGTCGCCGATGGTCTTTCGGACAGATCCGCTGCCAGATACATTCCAACGCAGGTATTGGTTGTTTGTGATCAAATCCTAATATATTATAAGTCTCTTCAGACCATTGAATTTCTTTACTACCAACTACAATTTGCCAGCTGCCCATTTTTGCAATCCGTTGAGCTTCCTGTAACCGTTTTTGGTTTTCTTTAATCTTCTTCTCAGCAATCTTCCGCTCAGAAATATCATAACTGATGCACAGATACTGTACCGGCTCATTATTGTTGCCCATGAACGGGACAAGTGAAGTTTCAAGCCAGCAGTACGACTCATCTTTGGCAATAATACGTGATTCACCCTTCCAATATTTGCCCTTTCGGGCGCTGGAGGCTATTCTTTTGAAAAATAGCGAGGCGTGAAAAGTGCCGGAATTCAGCTTGCTGTAATGTTGCCCGATCAGTTCATTAAAAGTATAGCCACTTTTCTGGCACAGATTATAGTTAGCATAAGTAAAACGCCCTTCGCTGTCGAGTATACATACAAGCGATGCAATGTCAAGTGCATTTTTTAAATCCGCCAGCGACTTATACGACGCGATCAATTTCTTGTCGGCCATTTTACGCATCGTGATGTTCTCTACCACCGACATGATATTGTTAATCCTGCCATCTTCTTCGGGAAGCGGTATGGTATGGGCTTCGTAAAATCGGTCCTGGAATGTAAATTCAAATGACGTAGACGTGCCTTCAAATGTTTTTTGATGGTAATGTCTGATCTTCAACGCTGTATCTCTTTCGAAAAAGTCAAAAAGTGTTTTTCCCACCATTTCCTCGGCTTTCAGACCTAAAACTTCGAGTTCTTTGCCCCCTATAAACATATAGGTTGATTCCCGGTCGAAAACTTCAATGGTGCCGTGGGGGAAGTTTTGTGTTAATGTGCGGTACAAAACCTCGTTTTTTCTGTCTTTAGAAACAGCATGTCTATTTTCCTCTTCAGAACGGCATTCTTTTACCAGTGCCAATGTGCCATCATTTTCACCCACAAGAAGCGCCAAATCTGATTTTTCTTTGAGCTTATATTTTAAGTGAAGAATTTCGGCCGAAAGTTCCCTGTTTTTATTATCCGCTTTTTCAAAGGCCTGTATCACGACCTTTTGACCCTGTCGTAGTACGTCATTTTCACGTTGCAATAATAGTAAATTATTTTCAAGCTCCTTGATCACCTTTTCTATAGGTGGTTGTTCAGAAAGACCTGGCAGCAGGTGGCCTTCTGGCGTCGGAATTTGTGTTATATACTTTACTTCTTTTTTCACCTGTTTGTCCTTCGTTGCTTTAAAAAATGACGGGTGCAAAATCATTATGTAAAAGAATTGTTTTTTTTCTACATTCAATCTAGTGCACCACCACTATTGTCTCCCGATTATGTTACATGTACTAAAATCGGCATGTTTTATAACAATATCTGCCCTTTATGGAAACAGCCTTCTTAACTATATACCTTTATAAAGAAAAAAGTAAACACCTTGGAGGCAGTCAGGTCTTTTAGAATCAATAATTTGGGCGCCCGGGCGGGCTCTCCGCTACAATTACGGGCCCTGGCAAATCCCACCCTTGCCGTGATTTTCGCTCCGATCCCTGGCGCAGCCCAACGCAAGAAAATGACAGGAATAAGATATCCACCGGCTAAAAATACTTAATCCTTACATCTTCAAAATAATTTGGTCGAAAGATTATCAGCAATCAGATGCATTTTGAAAGGCACAGCAGTTAGATTTTACGAGATGACTGGTTCTTCAGAGTTTTCACCTATCGCAAGACCTTCGATCGGAAACTTAGGTCAAAGGGAAAATCCATAGCAAAACTTCTCGATGAATTTTGTAGTTTTGCCGATATGTCGAAACTCAATTTCAAGGACCTGATACTTTTTGAAAATAGTGATTATATCATTATCAATAAACCGTCCTATATATCTACATTAAATGACCGGAACTCCGAAGGAAACAGCATCATTGAGCTGGCAAGGAAATGCATTCCTACTGCACAGGTAAACCACCGACTCGACAAGGAAACTTCCGGTGCGCTGGCGATTGCTAAAAACCCAGCAGCCTACCGTGAGCTTTCCATACAATTTGAAGATCGGAAAGTGACAAAATTATATCACGCCGTGGTCGAAGGGCTGCACAACTTCGAGTCAATTAAAGTCGAAGCCCCGGTTTTGCCGCTGTTAAAAGGGTTTGTACGCATCGACTTTAGAGAAGGGAAACCTGCTGAGACGATATTCGATACCATAACAACCTATAAACGACATTCTCTGATTGCCTGCAAGCCGGTAACGGGGCGAATGCACCAGATTCGCGTGCACTTGTCTCATATCGGCGCACCTATTATAGGAGACCACCGCTATGGTGGTAAACCTTTATATTTGTCGTCGTTAAAAAAACATTTCAATCTGAAAAAGGAAACCGAAGAACTTCCGCTGGTAAAAAGGGTGGCTTTGCATGCACGTGCCCTAAGTTTTAAGCTGCTGGATAAAAAATTGATCACGGTCGAAGCGCCATACCCAAAAGATTTAAAGGTTTTACTTAGCCAACTGGAAAAAAATATCTAGTTTTGCAGCCGATTGGAACTAGCACGCCTATCGCGAAGTTTTCGGCGATTATTCTCTATTGCTGCAAAAAGTTTTAATTGCAGTTGCATATCATAAATTAAGCTTTTATCTTTGTGTCCCTTTTTGGGGTGATTATATCGTTTTGTATTATATTATAAATATATTTTAAGGTGGATACTTTAAGTTTTAAGACCATTTCTGCAAATAAAGCCACAGTTGAGAAGCAGTGGGTAGTAGTAGATGTTGAGGGCAAAGTTTTAGGCCGTATTTCTAGCGAAATTGCAAAAATCATAAGAGGCAAGCATAAGCCTTCATTTACACCCAATGTAGATTGTGGTGACAATGTGATTGTGATTAATGCAGATAAGGTAAGGCTTACAGGAAAAAAGTGGAACGACAGAGTGTATGTCTCTCATACAGGATATCCTGGGGGACAGCGTGAGATCACCCCACTTCAGCTAAAAGCAAAATCATCTACTTTTTTAGTAGAAAGAGCAGTAAGAGGTATGTTGCCTAAAGGTAGACTTGGCCGTGCTTTATTTAATAATTTACACGTATATACTGGCAATGAGCATCCACATGAAGCTCAACAACCTAAAGAAATAAAAATCTAAGACTTAATGGAAGTTGTTAACACAATCGGTAGAAGAAAAACATCGGTAGCCAGGATCTACGTACATGCTGGTAAAGGTGATATTAAGGTGAATAAAAAGGAATTTAAAACATATTTTCCTTCTGAAATCCTGCAAACAATCATCAAGCAACCTTTAAACTTATTGAAAGAAGTAGGCAACTACGATATCAATATTAATGTCGAAGGTGGTGGACCTAAGGGGCAAGCAGAAGCTGTCAGGTTGGCCATAGCCAGAGCATTGGTAGAAATAAGTGCAGAGAACAGACCTCCTTTGAAGAAAGAAGGCTGGCTTACTAGAGACCCGCGTATGGTCGAAAGAAAGAAATACGGTAGAAGAAAAGCAAGAAGAAAATTCCAGTTCAGTAAGCGATAAGCCCTGGCTGCCTTTGCAGCTTTTGCTTGTTGTTTACCTGCAGGAAACATATAAATAAATCAATTTAATTAATGGCTAAACTAGAATACAAAGACTTACTAGATGCTGGTGTTCACTTCGGACACTTAAAAAGAAAGTGGGATCCGCGTATGGCACCATATATCTTCATGGAGAAGAATGGTATCCACGTGATCGACCTAAACAAAACGCTTGTATGCCTTGACGAAGCATCTAACGCAATCAAGCAAGTAGTACGCTCAGGCCGCAAGGTGATGTTCGTAGCTACAAAAAAGCAGGCAAAAGACCTGGTAACGGAAGAAGCAAAAAGGCTGAAAATGCCTTTCGTGACCGAACGATGGTTAGGTGGTATGCTTACCAACTTTGCTACCATCCGTAAATCTTTGAAGAAAATGTCTTCCATCGAAAGAATGATGAAGGAAGATACCTATAAAAATCTTGCAAAGAGAGAGCGATTGATGGTAACACGTGAAAAAGAGAAGCTTGAATCCATCCTTGGTGGTATCGCTGATCTTACCAGATTACCTGCAGCCCTTTTTATTGTTGATATCAAGAGAGAGCATATTGCTATTAAGGAAGCCAAGAAATTAAACATTCCTGTGTTTGCCATGGTAGATACCAACTCTGATCCCAATCAGGTAGACTTCCCGATTCCGGCTAATGATGACGCCTGGAAATCGATCAATATGATTGTTACTGCTTTCGGAAAAGCCATCGAAGAAGGTTTGAATGAGCGAAAGAAGGAAAAGGATGATGCCAAATTGAACGAAGAAGAAACAGCCAAGCGTAAGGTGGACGAAAAAGAGCCAATCGACGAAGAAGCTAACTAATATTCATAATATTAAATAGTATAAAATTGAACATTGGTCTTCTGATTCGGTGTTCAATTTTTTATTAATACGCCATTGGGAGTGCATTTTTTTTATTGCCTGCTTACCAGCCTTCCAAAAGGTTCAGATTGTAAACAAAACTAAATACAAAAACAAACAGATATGGCTATTACAGCACAAGAGGTGAACAAACTCCGGCAAATGACTGGTGCCGGTATGATGGACTGCAAAAAAGCGCTTACTGAAGCAAATGGTGATTTTGATGCCGCTATAGACCTGCTTAGAAAAAAAGGACAGAAAGTTTCTGCATCTCGGTCCGATAGGGAAACAACAGAAGGATCTGTATTTACCCATACCAATGATGGGAAAACGGAAGCTGTTCTAATAGCTTTGGGCTGTGAAACTGATTTCGTTGCTAAAAACGAATCGTTTCAGGAACTTGGCAATGCCATCCTTCAGGTTGCGGTGAAAGAAAAACCTGCAGACATCGCGGCTTTGAAAAGTCTAAAGATCGGCGCTTTAACCGTTGAAGAAAAAATAATTGAATTGGTCGGTAAAATAGGGGAGAAACTTGAAGTCATTGCCTATGAAAGGTTAGCCGGCGAAGCCGTTGTGCCATATGTACACGCGGGAAGTAAGCTAGGTGTACTGGTTGCGCTAAAAAACGTGAACGGTGGCGACGTAACCGATGCTGGTAAGGACGTGGCGATGCAGATTGCTGCGATGCGACCTGTAGGTGTTGATAAGGATGATGTTGACGAAAGTGTAGTGGCTCGTGAGATAGAGATCGGTAAAGAACAAGCGAGAGCTGAAGGTAAGCCTGAAGCCATGCTGGAAAAAATTGCTTTGGGTAAATTGAATAAATTCTACAAAGACAATACTTTATTGAATCAGGCTTTTGTTAAAGATAATTCTATGACAATAGCCCAATATCTTGATTCTGTAAATAAAGGAATGACGGTAGCAGCATTTAAAAGAGTTGCTATTGGTGGCTAGACATCAGATATAAAATGTTTAAAAAACCCGGTTTACCGGGTTTTTTTGTTTAAATCTATGGAATTCTCAACGAGTTTGTTAGCTTTTACTGACAGCCTTGGCTTCCTCGTCTAATGCGAGTAAATTGGTGTCAATGGGGGCGTTTTGAAGGGATCTGGCAAAGAAAGCAAGATTATACACCATATAACGTAAATTCCTGTTGGTAAACAAATGTTCGGCGCCATCAGCTTCGATATAACTAGGCCCTGGTCCGGCTTTGCCCACCCAATAGGCTGCTGCATTTGGTGGAATGGTGCAGCCAGAGTGGTTGAGGCTAAATAGTACGTCGGCAGTCACCCGTTTGCCACCATCTTCATTTCCGGTAATCAACACCCCACCAACTTTGTTGTACAATGGGAATTGTCCATTTTCAGGATCCTGCTCACTGGTACTTCCGTCAATTCTCTCGATCACCATTTTACAAATGGCAGATTTATCTCCCAACCAGATCGGGGTACCAATGATTACAATATCAGCGGCCTTGATCTTATGTAGAATGCCGGGCCAGGCATCGCCTTCACCCTCATCGGAAGTTACACCAAATTTCACAGCATGATCTGCAATACGGATTACTTCAGAAGAAATATTGAGTGACGAAAAAAGCTTGACGGCCTCTAGGATCAGCGCGCCAGTGTTGGAAGTTTTAGGGGATTTTTTTAACGAACAGTTTAGAAATATAGCTTTCAAGATATCAAGGTTTTTAAGTAGTGAGCAGATATTAGCTTCTCAGAAAACCGGTGTGACCTTAAAATGTTCAGCACCTACCAACCTAACTATCCGATCCAGGCAATGCACTTGAGTTCTATCGCGATAGGCGACGGCAAACTCAGCACCTCTACCGTTGTTCTACAGGGCTGGTTTTCACGAAAATAGTCTGCATAGATGCTATTATAGATTTTAAAATCGGCCTGCATATTGGTCAAGAATACAGTTACATCAAGGAGCTGGCTCCAATCTGCACCTGCATCTTCCAGAATCATCTTTACGTTTTGGAATACACTATGGCATTGCGCAGCAATATCATAGCTTACAATTTCGCCGGCCTGATTTAGTTCAACGCCTGGAATTGTGGTACTTTGGCGTGACCTGGGGCCTACACCCGATAAAAACAGTAGATTTCCCGCCCGCCGAGCGTGCGGATAAAGCCCCATAGGTACAGGGGCCTTGTCGGAGTGGGTGACTTGATTATCCTGCATAGAATGTTTATAATAGGTTGCTTATCTGTTCATCAGGGATTCAATTTCTTCAGCTTCTAGCGGAATATTGGCCATTAGGTCTTCTAAACCGTCTTCTGTTAGTACGACATTGTTCTCAAGCCTGATCCCCAGGCTTTCTTCCCTGATGTAAATGCCGGGTTCTACTGTAAATACCATTCCTTTTTCCATTTTGCGGTACACATTGCCGATATCATGCACGTCCAGACCCAAATGGTGCGAGGTGCCGTGCATAAAATATTTCTTGTAGACTGGCATCTTGGGGTCCTGGTTTTTAATATCTGTTTTATCTAACAAGCCCAGCTCTACTAGTTCACTTTGCATCAGTAGGCCCACCTCGTGGTGGTAGGTAGCAACTGTATTGCCTGGCCGAAGCATTTCCATTGCACCTCTCATTACCCGTAATACAGCATTGTAAACGGCCTTCTGCCTGCTGGAAAAGCGACCATTAACCGGAATGGCCCGCGACATGTCCGCATTGTAATTGCCATATTCTGCGCCTACATCGAATAAGATGATTTCTCCGTCTTTGCATACTTCGTTATTAGCAATATAATGTAGCACACAGGCATTGGCACCCGAAGCAATAATCGGCTGGTACGCAAAGCCCTTGCTCCTGTTTCGAATGAATTCATGAATGAACTCGGCTTCTATTTCGTACTCGGTCACCCCCGGTTTTACAAAGTCAAGGATACGGCGAAAACCTTTTTCAGTAATATTGCAGGCGTGCTGCATCAACTCAATTTCTACAGATGATTTGATTGCCCTTAAATTGCTCATTAAAGGAGCCACCCGCTCATACTGATGCAGAGGGTACTTACCCTGGCACCACTTGGTAAATCTGCTATCACGCGTTTCTACTTCAACGACGGCCCTGATATGTTCATTGGCATTTAAATAAACATGCTTGGCCTCGGCCATCAGCGTGTTGAATACCTGCTCAAACTGACTTATCCATAGTACGGTTTTGATACCAGAAGTTTGATAGGCTTCATCTTTTGTATATTTATGTCCTTCCCAAATCGCTATGTTCTCGTTGGTCTCCTTTAAAAACAAAACTTCCTGATAGGTGTTGTCATGAAAATCAGGAAAAATGAGCAGAATGCTTTCTTCCTGGTCAATACCTGAAAGGTAAAAAAGATCGTTGTTCTGTCTGAAGGGCATTGTGCCGTCAGCATTGGTGGGCATGATATCATTAGAATTAAACGCAGCCATCGAAGCTGGTTTAAGCATGTCAACAAAACACGCACGGTTGTGCTTAAACAATGCCTTATCAATAGGTGCGTATCGCATAAGAACTTACTTTTAAGAAGTTAATGGACTAATATGTGCGAAAACATGAAGGTAATCAAAACTTAGAAAATATAACGGCGTCGGCGACTAAAGATTGACCCGGAGAAGTTTACACGACCAATTTTTTATAAAGGAACATCAGTTCGTTGGCAATTTTCTTTTCACTATACTGGCAGGCATAAGATTCACCTTTCAAAATCATTTTTCCTGCTATGGAGGCGTTGCTGATGACACCCATGATGGCTTCCGCTAGTTCCTCCGGGTCATCGGGATTGATATAAATAGAGGCCGGACCACCTGCTTCAAAGAAGCAGGTTCCCTTGGTAGTTATGACAGGAACCTTAGAACACAGAGCTTCAATGATAGGAAGGCAGCCTAACTCAACTTTTGGAGGATATACAAACACTTTGGCCAACTGGTATAATTTCGGTAAATCCTCTTTTTCCACATGATGTAGGAAGATCACCTTACTGCTTAGGCCTTTGTCTCTTGCAAATTTGAGTAGTGTCTTTTTATAAAATGAATCTTCTCCGATAATTACGAGGGGTATATCCAGGTTGGGCTCTAGCTCCATGGCCTGCAGAATCAACAACGTATTGTGCCAGGTGGAGGCACTATCAACATTTAGCATATAATCTTGTGGTAGCCGGTATTTGTCGATGATTTTATTGAGTTCGAGCGGTGCATATTCCTTGTGAAATCCCGGATCACATCCTTGATTAATCACCTCAATCTTTTGTGGCGCAATATGTAGGTATTCCTGAAGATCATTTGCTATCTGGCTATTGACAGCTATAATCCTATCAGCCACCTGGCAGGCATGTTTTATCCTCCTGCGCATGATCTCCAGATCCAGGATCGAGTAGACCTCGGGATGTATAAAGGGCAGTACGTCATGTACTGATACGACCGTCTTCAACTTTCTGTTGGTCACAAGTGGCAATTCATTGAAGAGACCATGAAAGATGTCTATTCCGTCTTTTACGGCAGTATTCGCCAAGATAGTGCTATGCCAGATACTACTCAGATTCATTTTGGAAATCACCTTTGAAGGCGTTCTGACGTGTACATTTTCAGGCGCTAACATCGTCTTGGCTTCCTGGTGCATGACCAGTTTAGGCGTATATAGCAAATAATCATGGTCCTGGTGATTTTCACTTAAAGCACGAATAATAAACTTACTATAATTGCCAAGCCCTTCCTGCGACTCAAAAGCTTTTTTTGCATCAAACCCTATTTTCATATAAAATGATATTAACCAGCTAAAGTATGTGTATTAATTTTTGACTATGCATAGTTTCAGGTTCATAAAAATCTGCCAGGAAGGCGTAAAACTTCAATATTACAGCAAGTATTTATCGGTATCTAGCACTATTTTATGACATGCCCCCGGAGACAGGTCATAAAAAATAACCTACTTATTATCCCTTAATCGGGTAAGAATGTTTTTTGGATGCTTGCTTTTTTTTTTGATTATCATGAAATCGACTACCACATGTGAAGAAAATAGTGGAAGTAGCTATATATCCAACTAATTGATTAATTTTGCCGCTGAAATTGTTTATGGTAGATTACGAACTTCACACATTCCCCAACGGGATTAGATTAGTACACAAACAGGTTAGCAACACCAAAATTGTCCATTGCGGATTTGTACTGGATGTCGGCAGCCGCGACGAAAGCGCCGATGAGCAAGGGCTTGCCCATTTCTGGGAGCACATGGCTTTTAAGGGGACCGAGAAAAGAAAAGCCTTTCATATTCTCAACCGATTGGATTCGGTCGGTGGAGAATTGAACGCCTATACCACCAAAGAAAAGATTTGCTTTTACGCCTCTGTACTTGATCATTATTTTGAGCATGCCCTTGAATTATTAACTGATATCACATTTCATTCTATATTTCCTGAAAAGCAAATCGAAAAGGAGCGTAAGGTCATTCTGGAAGAGATGGCTATGTATTATGATGCACCGGAAGATGCTATTCAGGATGATTTTGATGAACTGATTTTTCCAACCCACCCGCTTGGGAAAAATATACTGGGAACTGGCGAAACGGTAAAGAATTTTAAGAAGGATAACTTTGAAGCTTTTTTAGCGCATAATTTGCATAGCGAGCGCATCGTCTTTTCTTATGTTGGGAGTCTGTCATTTAACAAAGTATTGAAGGTTGCAGAGAAATACCTCAAAGACTTACCTGCTTTCAATGCCAAACGGAAAAGGGTACAATTCAGCAACTATAAGCCACAAAATCTAATTGTGCCCCGTAGCCTTACCCAGGCCCAGTGTGCGATTGGCAGGGCTTCCTATAGTTATAAGGACGAAAAGCGACTGCCTTTTTTTACGCTCATCAACATCCTGGGTGGCCCGGGTATGAATTCGAGGCTTAACCTCGCGCTGCGGGAGAAATATGGCTTTGTATATGCGATAGATGCAAGCTATCAAACTTATATCGACACCGGACTTTTTGCGATATTTTTTGGCACAGAGCCAGGCCAGCTTGACAGAAGCGTGAAACTGGTGCTGAAAGAACTTAGGTACCTGCGCGATCACATTCTTGGCAATATGCAACTGCATCGGGCCAAGGTGCAGCTCATGGGTCAGCTTGCCATGGCAGAAGAGAACAACATCAATCTGATGCTTATGATGGGGAAAAGTATACTGGATACCGGAAAAATTGATAGCCTGGAATATATCTTTGACTGTATAAGGAAGGTATCTGCTCAGGAATTACAGGATATAGCACAGGAAATGTTTCGTGAGGAGGAGCTGAGCTTTCTAACCTTCGTGCCTGAGGATACCATAAAGATCGATTCCAATGGGAGGAAAAAATAAATTACCAACCATCTCCTAGGGTACTGGTTTTGATCCGACACAGATACATGTCGACGGTAAAATAAAGCACTGACCCATCGTCGCCCCAGGCTACATTAGACGGGTTTTCTCCCGGACTAATTGTTCCGAGGACTTTGCCGTCCGGTGAAAATACGATTATGCCCCCCGGGCCCGTGGCAAAAATATTGCCATCTTTGTCTAATTTCATGCCGTCGGGCATTCCCTTCTTCTTTCCCACAGAAGCAGTGGCATCGTAGAATATCTTTCCCTTTCCCAGAGACCCATCTTTAAGTACCGGAAAAGCTTTCCATATAGCGGCTTTAGCATCAGATTGGGCTACATATAAAGTCTTTTCATCAGGAGAAAAAGCAATACCATTTGGGAAGGTCATTTCATTGGTCAATAACGTGGTCTTTCCATTTTTGGAGAGACGAAAAACACCGGCGTAATCCATTTCCCGGCCAGGGTCATTTTGCTGCTTTGGAAGGCCATAGGGTGGATCTGTAAAATATAGATCGCCGTCTTTGTTATAAACAGCATCATTTGGGCTATTGAACCTTCTTCCTTCAAAGTTATCGGTTAGGGTTCGTTTGCCACCATTCCAGTCCAGGATCGAAATTCTCCTGTCACCGTGTTCGCACATGACTAGCTGGCCGTTGGGGTGAAGGGTAAGGCCGTTGCTACCTGGCTCATTGCTGTAGGCGGCTATGCCTGTATAACCGGAAGGCTTCATAAAAGTACTTATACCTTCTCCTTCTTTCCATTTAAAGATGGTATTTTGAGGTACATCGGAAAATACGAGATAGGCTCCCTCCTTAATCCAAACCGGGCCTTCGGACCATTGAAAGCCCGATGCTAAGACTTCTATTTTAGCATCGGGCGGAATGATTTTATCAAAAAATGTAGCTTCCCGATGAATTTCTCCTATAGTTGGATAAACGATTGTTTTTTGTGCAAAGGCATCGGTGGATAAACCGGCAATAATTACCAAAAAACATATAAATTTTCGCATGGGAAGAGATAAATCGCTATTGATAGAAATTATTACATTTATTGTTTTTGACAATATACTTATAATTTAGATTCCGGGTCGAAGAAACCATTATTTCTCAAGGGTTATGCTCTTGTTTCCTATCAGGATTGGGGCTCCAAACCTGCCTGCTTCAGGTCCGTTTTCTAGTTTTAAAACTCCACGTGGACAAACAGAGGAGCATATACCACAGCCAACACAGGAGGATCTTATAATATTTTGTCCCCGTTGTGCGTACCACCGTACATCAATGCCCATTTCACAATAGGTAGAACAATTGCCACAGGAAATGCATTGCCCACCATTGGTGGTTATGCGGAAACGCGACTTAAATCGCTGCACCAGCCCGATATAAGCAGCGAGCGGGCACCCAAACCGGCACCAAACCCTGTTGCCCATAAATGGATAAAAGCCTACGCCAACAACTCCTGCGAATGCTGCACCAATTAAAAATCCGTATACCTGCCTTATGGTATAAGAGTCCATAAACAGGAAACTTCCCGAGCCCGTAAAGAAAGTATATAATACAGCTGATGTCATTACAATGGCAAATACTAATACCCCATGGATCATCCACCGTTCGATTTTCCAGGCTTTTACTGACTTGTCCGACAATTGCCTGTATGGATCGCCAAGCGTTTCGGCAAGCCCGCCACATCCGCAAACCCAGGAACAGTACCATCGTTTGCCATAGAAATAGGAAAAAAGCGGTACGGCTAACACGATCAATAAAATGCCCCAAATCAACATAAACAAACCCAGGTTTCCACTGCTTAGCAAAGATTCAAGGTTATAATCATAAAAGAAATTATAATTTAACGGCCAGATATTTTTTAAATCCATGCTGGGCTGATTGAGCCTGATCAGGATCTCTGGTATTAAAAAGGCAAAGGCTGTTTGGAAAAACATGACCGAAATAGTACGGATAATATGGTATTTGCTGTGCCGGTATTTAATGATCATCCTTACCCCCATCACCACAATAGCGAGGGTGTACAGAAAGCCGTAAAAAAACCATCGGCTTGCCTCTCCGCCATTCAGGCTATAGCTGATAGGATCCATCAACAGGATCCATTCTGTAATATACTGCGGATACCAGTAAAGCAGCACATAGAAGAGAATCAGAAGGCCACCAATTATATATCCTATCCATCCCTTTCCACTGGTATTGGCACTGTGGAAGATGTGGTCGTTTTTTATGCCTGGGCTTTTGGCAATCTTTGGAATAATATAAAGCAGAGCACCAATTATACCCAAACCAAACGTTAACCATAACATCAACAGCGAGTGATCAGTCAAAATCCCTTGGGTCGCTTTTTTAGTGAGTTTGACTTTATACTCACCAGCATTATAGTCGTCTATTGAAGATACGTTGTCGAGATTTTGATTGCCGATCTGGTTGTAGTCATTGATACTGGTGTTGGTTGACTGGATAACCTTATCCAGATCGTTCAAAAAAATAAATTTCGAGGTATAAGTCCTGCCTTTTATTTCTTCGATATTCTGCTTAAAGTGAGGTAATTGGCTTTCACTAATTACTTCTTTCAGTACCTCATCGGCAAGCTGGTAGTTACTGATAAAAAGGGAACCTATTAATATCGCAATGGCAGCTATAAATAAAGCCATTCCAGTCTTTTGAATTATTTTAGTCATCATTTTTTTTATATGCTGTTCCAAGTTTTCACTTCATGCTTAAAAAATCTTCCAGAACTTTTTTTTCCTCACTTCAATAGGCTGTTCAGGCTCCATTAAATTATACTGATGCACTACATCTTCTTCGTATTTTTTAAAAAATTCGGGATCAAAATTGGCATGCCTTAAGTTTTGCATCACCTCCGTAATAATCGCCTCGTTTTCCAGCCAGGCATTACATACCGCATGCTTATACCGAACACCCATTAGGTTAAATCCTATAACTTTTCGCGTCGCCACGTGATAAACTATCCTGATTGATTGCTGGCCGTTTTCATGCTCCCAGTAAATATGTTTTTCATGTGCCTGAGGTTGCGCGCTTACTTCACCATAAATCTGGTACTCTATATCCATAAATTTAGCCGAATTAAACCAGGGGCCTGGATTATACGCTACCTTTTGGTTACAAATCGTATAGGCAAGGGTTTCGCCATGCATCCTACCAGTATACCAAACCTGTTCTATAGCTTTCCTTCCGATCGGAGGTTCGATAAACTGGGCACAATCGCCGATCGCATAGATATCTTCTATATTGGTTTCAAAAAACCGATTCACCAGTATTCCCCGGTCAGTCTTGATGGTACTACCTTTCAGGAAATCGATGGCGGGGCTTACACCGACCGTTAAACCTACCAGTTGGCAGGGTATTTCTTCGCCATTCTTCGTCAACACACTCGCTACAGCCCCATTGGCATCAGATAATATCTCCTGAAGCTCGGTTTTATTGCGTAGGTCGACATGATGCGATTTGATTTGCCTGCTTACCAAGGCTGCTTCTTCCGGGGGTAGCACATTTTCCCAATAGTTTTCTTCGCGAATCAGCAAAGTGACAGGTATTTTGCGTGTCAATAGCATTTCAGCCATCTCTATACCGATAAGTCCACCTCCTACAATAACAGCGCGGGTGGCCGTTTTGGTTGTTTGCTCCATTGCTTCAAGGTCCTGCAGATTATAAAGGCCCTGTACCCCTTTTAGGTCTTGCCCAGGCCACCCCAACTTGTTGGATTTAGAGCCACTGGCAATAATCAAGATATCATAGGCAAACTTACCCTGTCGCTGTAGCTTTAGTGTTTTTTGACTCACGTCGACAGCTTCTACATAATCCCTTAACAGGTCCAGCCTGTTTTTCTTCCAAAATCCATCTTCATAGGGTTTGGTATGCTCATATTTCATATGCCCCATGAAGATATACATCAGCGCAGTACGCGAATAGAAATGATCTGATTCAGCAGAAATGATGGTGATCTTGTTATTGCTCAGTTTTCTAATATGTCTGGCTGCCGTTATCCCGGCTATTCCATTGCCTACAATTACGATGTGCTTCATTGATTTTAAATATACCAACCTTTTTACAATAATAGAACGCAATTATTTATTTATATGTCAGCGTCCAGACAATCTTAGCATCAATTTTTTACGTATTTGCTTATAAGGAAAATAGTTTGACAATGAGCTTCGACGGATAATCTAAATTTCGTCTAATTGAAGTTTTTGACAAACATTGCACGATTGTTGTACGTACATACAATAGTAGCGTTCGGTACCAAACCTGCCTTTTTCGATAGGTTATAAATGTGGAAGGCTCATTGGTTTGCAGGATGATTAAGGCAAAAATTGCCACCCAGATGATGAAAATTTTGTTTGCTTATTTATTGCAGTTTTCAGTGAGCGTGGTGGGTTTTGCCAACACAACGTTTACCAAAGACATCAACGATTTCTTAGGAAATTATACTTCCGGGGGAATGGTTGACTATGAAAAAATAAAAAATAACCCGCAGGATTTGGCGGAGCTAATACAGGTGGTAGCTACAACAGATCTTAATAGTGCTAGCAAAGACGAGCTGAAGGCTTTTTATATTAACGCCTATAACTTGATTGTGATCAAGGCCATTGCTTCAAAGTATCCTGTTAAGTCTCCCATGGATATACCTGGCCTTTTTGATAAAGTAAAGTACCAGGTTGCTGGTGAAAAGCTGACGTTAAATGAACTTGAGAAGAAGAAATTGCTGGAACCGTATCAGGATGCACGAATACATTTTGCCGTTGTATGCGCGGCAAAAGGTTGTCCTAAGATTGCTCCTTTTGCATATGAAGCTGGCAAGATAGAGCAGCAACTAGAGGAAAGAACGAAGTTGGCTATTAATGACCCTTATTTTATCAGGGTTAAACAAGGGCAAAAAAAGGTTGAAGTTTCACAGATCTTTGAATGGTATAAGGGTGATTTTAAATCGATTTTACCCTATTTGAATAAGTACCGTAAAGAAAAAATTCCTGCATCCTATGCAGTTACTTATTATCCCTATGATTGGGCATTGAACGATATATGAATATGGGTCAAAGTTGGTTGGTTGAAATGGGTCGTAAACGTAAAGTTTGCGGCCCTATTTTTTTGCCGTGCCAGGGTCTGGATAATACCTTTTTAGAACATCGGCCGAAACACCCAGCCTATATAAACCAATGAGCACCATATTTTTTATTTGTTGTTTAAATATCCCATGGCTTGTAAATCTTCTATGGGAAGTTTCGATTGGCTTTGAAATTTTTATAAAACTTTTATGCTTTCGTAATCGATCCTGGATCTCCACATCTTCCATCATCGCCATGGGCTCAAATCCACCTATAGCTCTAAATAATTCTTTGACAACAAAGATCCCCTGATCGCCATAAGTGAAGACGGGATGGTTGATGCGGCTAACGGAAGAATAGATATTCAACAACCAGTGTCTGCTATCAAATCGGATATAGAAGCTACCACTTCCTACTGAAGGATCTTTTAGGATTTTCTCAATGGATACGATAGCATCATTGGGAAGTAGGCAATCGGCATGTAAAAAAAGAAGGATGTCACCGTTGGCATATTCAGATCCCATGTTCATTTGTGTAGCCCTACCCTTGGGTGAGGATATACAACGAACGCCTGGAAACGACGCTGCTATCTGCAGGGTATCGTCTATACTCCCTCCATCTACAACAATGACTTCGTGGTCTCCCTGTTGATTTTGCAGATTCGCCAGCGTCTTGTCAATTGTTGCAGATTCATTTAATGCAGGGACAATAATGGAAACCATAAGATCTTAAAATCTATACAAAACCCTGATGATAAGATGGAGCCACGGCTTTACAAGCTTTCTATACCTTTCCAAAATAATTTTTTTATTCACACGACCTGAGGTAGGATAGGCATATACCTTGTTGAATATCTCCTTGATAGGCATACCGGTCGTATTTGCAAGTATAAGTTCCTGTGTCATTTCACCTGCATGAGGAGCCACCATACTACCACCCAGGATTTTTGCAGCACCTATATTAAATCTTTTTTTCTCGACAAATAAAATCAATTTGCCATACTGATAATTGTCGGTGGTAGCCCGATCATCTTCCTGAAAATCCATCTCAAGTCTCTCATATGCCGTGTTTTTTTTCTTTAACTGACCTTCATTTAAGCCGAAAGTAGCTACTTCGGGATCTGCAAAAGTGACCCAAGGAAAATGTTTCAATTCAAGCTTCTTCTTGAAGGGTGAAAGAAAGTTATTGATGAGTACTGTTGCATGAAGCTCGGCGGCATGAGAGAATTTTAAAGAACCAGCAGCATCACCGCATACAAATACTTGGGGGTTGGTGGTTTGTAGGCGATCGTTAACCTGAATCTTACCTTCTTTTGTTTTTACACCAGCATTTTGAAGGTGCAGGTCTTCAAAATTTAAAATCCTCCCAATACCGGTAAAAACAGCATCGACAGGAACTGATGATGTATCACCATTTTTATTTTTAATAATGGCCTCAGATTGACTGAAATTTTCAATCTCGGAGTTGAAAAAGAATGTGATATTTTCCTGGATCAATTGCTGTTGTAAAACGTGCGTAATGGCCGGGTCATCTTTGCTTAGGATCTTTTCTCCCCGATCTACGATGGTAACTTTTGAGCCTAACCGGGCAAAAGCTTGTCCTAATTCTATACTATTGGGGCCGGCTCCTACGAAAAGAAAATTTTCTGGCAGGTAATCAAGTTCAAAGATGTTTTCATTGGTAAATACCTTATGCTTTTCAAGTCCGACCACATCGAGTTTTCGCGGGCTGGAACCAGTGGCTATGACTATATTTTTACCTTTATAGCATTTTCCTTCTACTTCTAAGGTATCTTTTTCAACAAAATGAGCAGTGCCTAAGACAATGTTTAGGCCCTGTTTTCTGAGGAAAGCGGTATTCTCATGCGCTTTGATTGACTGTTGCTTCTCGCTGATGTATTGTTTTACAGCAAGCATATCTGTTTTGCCGTCTAATTGATACCCAAAAGGCTGTGCGTTTTTTCCCTGTTGGATGAGTCGCGAGATATGAATCAGGGCTTTGCTGGGAACACATCCTGTGTTCAAGCATTCTCCTCCAATATGCCAGTCACTTTTATCGATCATCAAGACCTTGAGACCTAACTCAAGTAAGCCAAGGCTTACACTGAGTCCGCCGGACCCCGCGCCAATGACTATTAAATCAAAAGATGCTGTATGCCTGTGCATGATCTATAAAAATTTATTATAGATACCATTTCAAACTAAAAATGTTTATTTCCTACGTAAAAGGCGAATCAAAACGGCTAACGAAGAAAATGTTTGCACTCCATCTTTTTGGGCTAATATCCAGATTGTACCGTCTTCCGTTTCACGCACCTCCAATTTCAGTTCATTGGCGAATTCATCATGTTTCAGGCCAATTCGGTTTAGGGCACGCAAGGTCCAGATATAGGCATTGCCTGTTCCCGAAACGTTGATGGAGTTATAAAAGCTTTTTTTTGTCTTGAATCTTCCTTCTTTTAAATCGAATTGTAAACCGGCACTGTCAAAGGAGGCACTAAGTTCGCCCTGCAAGGCCAGATCTTCGGGCAAGCCAGTTGCCATTCGTTGGTGCGGTCGCATGAGCCAAAGCTGGTCTGCGGTTTGTAGCGCCAGATCCAATTCGTGTGTCGCTACCAGAATGGCTTTGCCCGTTACCTCGGCCAGCGTTTTTAGCAACTGCATGATTTCTGTTCGGTTACCAATGTCAAGGTGGGCGGTAGGTTCATCCAATATAATGATATCTCCATCCTGTGCAAGCGCGCGGGCGATCATTATTTTCTGCTGCTGACCGTCGCTCATCTCGTTAATTTTCTCGTATCTCAAGACTTCACTGCCTGTAGCTTCAAAAGCCCAGTTAATCTGTGCAAGATCCTGGCTTTCCAGCTTGTCCTGCCATCCGGTATGTGGGTAACGGCCCAATGCTACCACGTCAAAAGCGGTAAGATTGCCTGCCTGTACTTTGTCTGTAAGTACCAGGCTGATCACCTTGGCTAGCTGACTTCGCGAAAAGTTGGCCAGCACATCACCTTTTACAAGCACCTCACCAGCCAACGGCTTTTGAACGCCACTTAAGGTGCGTAGAAGCGTGGATTTGCCGGCTCCATTGGGTCCCAGAAGGCAGACCATTTCACCCCCATGGAGCACAATATCGAGTTCGGAGGCGACTCTTTTTTCACTTTTACCGCTGCCGTAGCCAATAGCCAAAGCTTTTGCCTCCAAAAAGATGTTGCTATGTACTTCGAATCCACTCATCCTGCAAAGTTTTTACTGATGTTTCTTTTGCGCAAAATGATCCAGATCACTACAGGGGCACCGAACAGAGAAGTTACAGCATTGATAGGTAAGGTCTGTTCATGTCCGGGAAGCTGGGCAATAATGTCACAAACCAGCAAGAGCAGGGCACCACTAATTAGCGTGGCAGGAATGAGCACCTTATGATCGGAAGTGTTAAAAATAATACGGGCAAAATGCGGCACGGTGATGCCCACAAAAGCAATAGGACCACAAAAAGCCGTGATGGCTCCGGCCAGCAGACTGGTGCTGATGATGATCCAAAGCCTGGTAGCTTTTAGGTTCAACCCCATACTTTGCGCGTAGTTCTCCCCTAATAAGAGTGCATTAAGCGGCTTGCATAGAAACAAAGAGATCAATACGCCTGCGATAGTAACAGGAATAAGGATGTAAAGATCCAGCCAGTTTAAGCCTCCCAGGCTACCGAAGGTCCAGATTAGGTAAGCTTGAATCTGATCTGCCTGGCTGAAAAACTGCAGTACGCTTACAATGGCTCCAGTTGCGCTGCCAAACATAAGGCCAAGGATCAATAAGGTCATGCTGTCTTTGATGCGAATAGTAGCAGCAACAACCAGCATCAGCACCAAACCAGAGCCCATGCTAGCCGCAATGACAATCAGCCAACGACCATAAGCCCCGTCAAGTACAAGGATTCCACCCAGTGAAAAACCTGCCATTACTAAAAGTGCAACACCAAGACTAGCACCTGAACTGATCCCGAGGACAAAAGGGCCCGCCAGCGGATTTCTAAATAAAGTCTGCATCTGTAGCCCACTCAAGGCAAGTCCTGCACCAGCAGCAATAGCGGTGATGGCTTTAGGCAACCTGAATTGCCACACGATCTGCACCCACGAGGAGCGCTCTGCTTCCTGGCCACCTAATATATCCAGGATAGCTGGAAAGGGAATATAAACCGATCCTAAAGATACGTCTAACATAAAACATACCACTGTTAATGACAATAAAGCAAGCGTTTTTAGGTTATGGCTTGTTCGAATCATAGCAGGACTGTCCTTAATTTGCATCCAGTTTCCGGTAAAAAAATAAGGTATGGTCGGGTAGCATTTCAGGGTGCATGATCTTCACCAGGTCGGCCAGGATGATATCCGGACGCATATATCCTAATTCCAGAAATTCATTGCCTCCCTTTGCACCCATGCGCTTATTATAAGTGTAAACATTATTTTGCTGATAGGCTTCAAACGCAGTATAGCGGCTATCTGCAGCTGCCAGTTCTCTTAAACTCTGGTACGATGCGGCACCTATCCAGAAGGGGGCACCGGAGGCAACGTCATAAACCTGCTCAAAACTTAAAGGGATACTTCCTGTTTGTTTATTCGTCGACCAGGGATAGTGACCGCCGGCATCCTGAAAGAATATGGATGCCCAGCTTTTGCCACCAGGCATATACCAGGTGTCGCTATATACCACCCCGGTTATAACGGCAGGTTTATCTTCCACTTTTTCCACCAGGTTCTGCAGATGCAGATAGTTTTTCTCCAGCGCATCAAAAATCGAGTCTGCCTCTTTTTCTTTATCTAAAAATAGGGCCGCAAATTTTATCCATTCTGCCCTGCCCAAAGGGTCTGTTTCCAGATAATCGGCATTGATCACGACCGGGATATTCATTTCCTGGATTTTTTTGTACTGCGCATCAACCGGTCCCATGGTAAAGGCCATCACCATAGAAGGCTGCAGCTCTACTAGGGCCTCCAGGTTCAGGTTGCTACCCATGCCCAATTCTTTGATGTGGTTTCGATCGACCAATCTTCTTACTTCTTCGGATGAAATAAGGTCGGTATTAGGAAAACCTATCAATTTTTCTGACTCGTCGAGCATGTACAGCAAAGGGATATGCGTCGTAGAAGTTACCACCATATTTTCCACAGGAACTTCTATAATCTGCGCATCATGCCTTGCATCAGGTCGGGGAGCACCTTTTGGTACAAGGATATAATCTATGCCTTTAGTGGCGTTTTGCCACGGGCGATGTACGGTCACTACTTTATAACCCGGATGATAAGCGACAGAAAACCCAGTTGTATATTTAAAATCACTTCGTTTAATTTCACCAGCATCCCCGACCTGTTGGTCTACCTTATCCCGCTGGTGGCAGTCGGCGAATAAGATAATAAGGGAAAATATTGGCAGAAGTTTAAATTTCCAATTCGGGATCATATTGAATCGCAAGTTAACTTTTCAGCAATAAAATTGCTATTCAGGAATAAAAAGTAAAAAAGGTGTTCTAAAAGATAGTTTCAGCTGGCTAAGTTAAGTATTTATTCTTTTATTTGATTAAAATGATACTTTATGGGCAAGATATCGGAACGAAAGTAATAGTTTAGGGAAATAGACGTCAAATGCGTAAAAAAAAGGTATCGGTGAGTTGGAGCGGGGGAAAAGATAGTGCGTTAGCATTGTACAGGACATTGCAAGAGGCAAAGTTTGAGGTGGTCAGCCTGCATACAAGCATTGATGCAGTGTCGAAGAAAGTAGGATTACATGGCGTTTCCGAAACATTGATCGCCGCACAAGCCCAGTCGATCGGTCTACCACTGGAAAAGCTATATATCAACCAACCCCAAAAACCACTTTCTTATGAAGAAACGCTGCACTTATACTATCATAAATTAAAGCAGCAAAACGTTCATGGCATAATCAGTGGTGATATCTACCTGGAAGATCTCAGAATTTATAAGGAAAATCTTGTAGCGGAGCAGGATTTGGAAATTATTTTCCCCTTGTGGGGGCTTGCCGCTGACGTTATTTTGGATGAATTTTTTCGAGCCGGATTCAGAACAAAAATCTGCGCTGCCAATGATGCCTTAGTCCCAGAGGAAATGGTTGGCGCCGACTTAAGACCAGAATCAATACGCAAGTTACCGGCTAAGGTCGATCCTTGTGGTGAAAATGGAGAATATCATAGTTTTGTGTACACCGGGCCAATTTTTAGATATCCACTTAAACTAGAAAATGGTGCCAGAACTGTAGAAAAGCATGTTTTTATGGTAATGGAAAATGGTGGTTCAATGCAAAAGGAATTAACCTATCATTATGTTGATTTCAAATTAAATTAGAACTACGTGCAACCTTTTAAAGTGTAATGCATCTTTATTACATCATAGAACATAGAAACCAATTACAACAACTCAAAAGCTAATAACCCATGAAAAGCATATCCCTAATTTTCGTTGCTATCGCTATAGCGCTATCTTCTTCTTTTGCTTCTGAAATCAAACAGAATCGTAAAGTCTCCCCTTTTACCGCTATATATGCAAGCGGCGCTTTAAAAATTTTTATCACCCAGGGCAATGACCACAAGCTTAGGCTAGAGGGTGAAGCCAGTGACCTGGAGCTCATCAAGAGTGAAGTTAAAAATGGTAAATTGAGAATTTACAAAGATAAGAAAGGCCATCATGATATGGAAGAGGTAAGGGTATACATCACTTTCAAAGATCTAGAAAGCCTTCAGGTGAGTGGAGCAAGCCAGGTTACTTCAGAGAACGTGATCAAAACAAAAGATTTTAATTTTTCACTTAGTGGAGCCAGTAAAGCAGATCTTCAGGTAGAGTCCTCTAATTTTGATGCAGATATTTCTGGTGCGAGTAAAGTCTCTTTGTCCGGCAAGACCAATAGGCATAAAATCAGCACCTCAGGAGCCGTTAAATATAATGCCGTCGATTTTGATGCAGCTGTAGTGCATGTGGATGCTAGTGGTGCCAGTAAAATTGATTTGGCTGCCAGCAAGGAACTTGTTGCAAACTCTTCAGGTGCTACGAAAATTAAGTATATAGGAAGTCCTGAAAAGGTAAATGTGAAGTCGAGTGGAGCGGGAAGCGTATCGAAGATAAATTAGATTTTAGAGGCGCTACCTGAACCGGGTAGCGTTTCTTTTTCATGGTAACTTGCCAGAAGCTGATGAGCAGCATTGATTGGAGCGATTTTTCCTTTCACGACGTTTTCTTCTATAACTTTCAAAGTACGCGCTATGCGTGGATTTTCGTAGAAATCTGATAGTAAGCTTTGCTTGATGCTTTCATGCATCCATTGCAGGTTTTGCCCATCGCGATTCGGTTGAAATAGACCACTGCTCTGCATATGCCTATGATGTTGCTGAATAAGCGCCCATATCTCTTTCAACCCATTTTTCTCCAATGCCGAACAAGTGACCACCTGCGGTACCCATCCAGTACCTGAAGGCTGAAAAAGATGTAATGCGTTTTGATATGCACCCTTTGCCTGCAGGGCAGCCTGCATATTTTCGCCATCTGCTTTGACAATTGCAATTGCATCGGCCATTTCCATGATTCCTTTTTTGATGCCTTGCAATTCGTCTCCTGCCCCGGCCAGCATCAATAGCAGAAAAAAATCAACCATGCCATGCACGGCAATTTCAGACTGACCCACACCGACCGTTTCTATTAATATGATTTGATGTCCAGCCGCCTCACAAAGCAACATGACCTCTCTTGTTTTATGGCTTACGCCACCAAGGGTACTGCCTGTAGCACTGGGGCGGATGTACGCCAGTGGGTGATGGGCAAGGTCTTCCATACGCGTTTTATCGCCCATGATACTCCCTTTCGACCGCTGGCTACTAGGGTCGATGGCAAGCACGGCTAGTTTCGTATTTTCGGCAGTGATCATCATACCGAGGCTTTCTATGAAGGTGCTTTTCCCCACGCCCGGTACACCTGTTATACCGATACGCAGCGAATTACCGGTATGCGGTAAGACCTTTTCTAATACCTTTCTCGCCAGGCGATTATCTTCAGGTAGGCTGCTTTCTACCAGTGTAATAGCCTTACTTAATATTACTTTATCACCGCCAAGTATGCCTTCAGTGTATGCTGAAGGACTTAACCTGTTTTTTGGTTTATAATCCATTTATTCTTTTCCACCCGAAAGTTCTCATGCCTGTAATAATTTATTCAGAATCTTTTTGGCTGCCTCAGCTATGACTGTGCCCGGTCCAAAAACCTCCGCAACACCAGCCTTATGAAGGAAATCATAATCTTTGGGTGGTATCACCCCTCCCGCCACGACCATTATATCTTCTCGTCCAAGTGCTTTTAAAGCCTCGATCAGCTGAGGTACCAACGTTTTGTGACCCGCCGCAAGGCTCGACGCCCCAACGATATGTACATCGTTTTCAATGGCCTGCTGGGCAACTTCCTCAGGCGTCTGGAAGAGTGGGCCGATATCTACATCAAAGCCCAGGTCGGCAAAACTTGTCGCAATTACTTTTGCGCCCCGGTCGTGACCGTCCTGGCCCATCTTTGCCACCATGATGCGCGGTCGGCGGCCTTCCACCCGGGCAAAAGTATCAGCAAGTTCCAGCGCTTGCCGAAAGCTTTCGTTGGCTGCTACTTCCCCGGCATACACACCTGATATAGATCTTATGGTGGCCTTGTGTCGTCCAAAACTTTCTTCCATGGCTATTGATATTTCTCCTAAGGTGGCTCTTTTTCTTGCGGCATCAATGGCTAGCTCCAATAAATTGCCTTTGCCACTGGCGGCGGCCTGCTGTAACTGTAACAGGGCTGCCGCTACCTCATCAGCATTCCTTTCTTCTTTTAGCTGTTCCAGTCGTTTCAACTGCGAAAGGCGGACCGAAGAATTATCTACTTCGAGCAGCTCTAACGGCGATATATCGTCAGTCTTATACTTATTAACGCCCACTATTACATCTTTACCAGCGTCGATGCGTGCTTGTTTTTTTGCTGCTGCTTCCTCTATCCTCATCTTCGGAAGACCTGCTTCTATGGCTTTGGCCATGCCCCCCATCTCCTCAACTTCTTCTATAAGAGCCCACGCCTTTTTAACTAGCGACTCGGTAAGGTATTCCACGTAATATGATCCTGCCCATGGATCGATCGCTTTGGTAATATTGGTTTCTTCCTGTAGGTACAGCTGTGTGTTTCTAGCAATGCGGGCGGAAAAATCTGTGGGTAAAGCAATGGCTTCATCCAACGCATTGGTATGTAACGACTGGGTATGGCCCAATGCTGCAGCAATGGCCTCAATACAGGTACGGCTCACATTATTAAAAGGGTCCTGTTCAGTAAGGCTCCACCCTGACGTCTGGCAATGAGCACGCAACGAAAGCGATTTTTTATTTTTTGGATTGAAGGCACTGACAATTTTTGCCCAAAGTAATCTGCCTGCCCTCATTTTGGCGATTTCCATAAAGTGGTTCATGCCTATGGCCCAGAAAAACGAAAGGCGAGGGGCAAAATCATCAATATCAATCCCGGCTGCGATACCTGTGCGAAGATACTCCAATCCATCGGCAAGGGTATAGGCAAGCTCGAGATCCGCGGTGGCACCAGCTTCCTGCATATGATACCCACTGATACTGATGGAGTTGAATTTCGGCATATGTCTGGATGTATAGGTAAAAATATCCGCAATGATGCGCATTGATGGCGCCGGAGGATATATATACGTATTGCGCACCATGAATTCTTTTAGAATATCATTTTGAATCGTACCGCTGAGCTGCTCTGGTTTTACACCTTGCTCTTCTGCGGTGACGATATAGAAAGCCATGATCGGCAAGACAGCACCATTCATGGTCATAGAAACCGACATTTTATCCAGAGGGATCTTGTCGAAAAGTAGTTTCATGTCCAGAATAGAATCGATGGCCACACCAGCCTTGCCTACATCGCCAACTACACGCGGATGGTCGGAGTCGTAACCCCGGTGTGTCGGGAGGTCAAATGCAACGGAAAGCCCTTTTTGACCACCGGCTAAATTTCGCCTATAAAAGGCATTTGATTCTTCAGCAGTAGAAAAACCTGCATATTGCCGAATTGTCCATGGCTTAGTCACATACATCGTACTATAGGGCCCCCGCAAATACGGGGGTATTCCTGCAGCAAAATCGACGTGTTCCATTGCCTTAAAATCTTCATGATGGTACGCCCCTTTTACAGGAATCCCTTCAGCGGTAATCTGCTCCTCCTCCAACCCGGATTTTTGCACAGATGAGTTTCTGTTGATAATGTCCTGGTATTTTATTTTTGAAAAATCCGGTCTCATGTTTTTTGTGTCAACAATCTGTTTTGTAGTGAAGTAATGGTTTCTACTATATCAGAGCCTGCATAAATATAATGATGAATGGCATCTTGCCTTATACCCGGCTTTTCGGGATTCCCCGCTATGGCGAGAATCCATTTTTCGGGATCTTTTATTTGCTTTAAAAGCATCGGGATCTTTTCAGCATATTCTTCATCGCTACCACAAAAAACGATGATATCAGCATCGGTTGATAGAAGCTGCCCAATTCCTTTTTCATCATCGTCATCAAACATTCCCTTTTCTGTTTCAAAACCACCACACAAGAAATAAGGGGCTGTAAAGCTCATCCTTATTTCAGCCATCTTATGGCGAGATAAAGGCAAAGCAAGTACTTTGGGTATATTTCTACCGGCATTTGTAGCTGTCTTTAAGCGTAGCGCCTCCATATGTTTGGCAAGTCTTCTAAAGGGAATATGGGAAGCAAGATCTTTGACGTCCCCTCCTGAAAAAGCTTCTGGAAGGGGTTCAGGATGAATATAGTCGCTGGTGCCTACCATTACTTTTTGTCGTGTAGCTACCTTCTTTGCTTTGCTCGCTCTCGACGCTTCCAATTGTTGTCGTATGAATGCCTGTGCCTGTCCAAATTCACCTTTCGCCTCCACAGCCTGGAATAGTAACCAACTTTCCCGAATCAGATGGTCGCTTAGCTGCTCCAGATAATAGGAACCAGCCGATGGGTCCACCACCAGGTTGAAGTGCGATTCTTCACGGAGGATATTAGATATATTGCGGGCAATCCGTGTAGAAAAAGCCGTCGGATGCGACGTAAGCACATCATGAGGGAGAATCGTTAACGCATTGCAGCCACCTAAGATCGCGGCCATGGCTTCCGTTGTATTTCGTAGCATATTCACACTGGTAGCTAATTTGGTTTTACTCCATAAAGAAGTGTAGCAGTGTATATGTATTTCCTCTGGTTGTAGGCCTGTAACATTGTAAATCCTGGCAAGCTCGTATACCAATATCCGAATGACTTTCACCTTCGCTATTTCCTTAAAATAATCAGTTCCTACAGCTACTTGCAAACTGATGTTGGCAAAGATTACGGCAGGCTGTATACTTTCTTTGGCGGCAGCATCCAATATCGCAACCAGTGCATGCAGGCCAAAGGCTATTTCCTGAACAGCATGCCCCCCCTGGTGGTGAAAATCAGTAAAATCTATCGATATAGGTTTAAAATGTTTACTCTCCGGCTTAGCTTTCAGGAGTTTTGTATAGAAACCAGCATCTTTTGTGACCATGTAATCACCAGCGGTAGACTGGAAAATCGTTCCCTGAATTGCTTCGTTATCGCCACCTTGTTGTGCTAAATAGGCGGTGTAGGCGGTCAATAACGCAATGGGGCTACCCGTTACCCTGAAGGAAACGGCACAATATTGAAGCAAAATATCCCTGAGCAAAACCTCCAGGCTAAACGTCTTTTTTTTCGTAGGAATCAGAAATAAAAGCCCGTCAGCGCCTGATTGCAATGCTGCAAGCGCCTGTTGATTAGCTTCCACTTCCGATGTCACAATAATCTGTTCTGTATTAGTCCAATAGCGCGGACCCTGGCCAGGCAATGGGTCGGGCTGTAGTGCGTGGTGGTAAGCTTTGAGATATTTTACCCGATCACTATCTTTTTTATCAAAATAAGGCTCTATTACGAAGCCTTCATCGGTTTTCCAGCAAAGGTCTTCGTAGGGCTTTCCATCTAATTCAACCAATACCTTTTCTTTCCAGGCCCTTTTGTCTGCCGGAGCAAAATCAGTAAATAATTTATTCCCTTCGCTTAAATGCTTCATACGATCTCATGAGTGTAACTTTGGGTAAAGTTAAGATTTTTGTGCTTCTTTTTCAGAATTAATGCCCCCGAAGATTCACTTTTCATTACTTTAGCAGTTTGAGAATTACCTGGTTTAAAAGATGTATAAGAAGCTGCTTTTTCAATGTATTGGATTATTATTATTCACTTCTTGTGGGCACCGGGTACTACAGCCTGTAGCATTAAGCCCAGAACTTATTCCGATTAGTGCTCGCGCAGAACCTGACAGTGCTGTCAACGCTTATATTGAGCCGTATAGAGAACAGCTTCAGGAGAAAATGAAAGAAGTACTGGGACGTAGTACAGGCCTGTTGGAGAAAGGTCCCGTTGAGTCTTCATTAGCAAACTTTATCGTTGATGTGTTACAGGAGAAAGGTGAAAAGTATGCTGGAATTCCTATTGATATGGGCGTAATCACCATTGGCGGCATCAGAGCTCCTCTTCCTGCAGGAGAAATAAAACTTAGAGATATTTATGAATTAATGCCATTTGAAAACCTGGTTTACATCCTTAGATTGAAAGGAACAACGGTAAAAAAGTTGTTCGACTATCTTGCAATAAATAAGACACTGGCCGTTTCAAATTCGAGCGTGGTTGTAGCGGATGGGATAGCTGTAGAAATAATGATAGGAGGGCAACCCCTCGATGAGAAAAAGGATTATCACATAGCCATTTCTGATTATCTGGCCAATGGAGGTGATTATCTGTTTTTTCTGTCAGAAGGAGAAGTGGTTGCGCAACTTGAACTTAAGCAACGGGATGTAATTATTGAAAAAATACGGGACCTCGAGGCAAGGCAAGAAAAGGTAGTTGCCCAAATAGAAGGTAGGGTGATTTTAAAAGATTGATATGACTGACAGACGCAGCTTTATAAAGAAGACGCTACTCGGTACTACGCTATTGGGTGTTTCCTCCTTTCCTTTCGAATCTTTTGCAGCGACCAAGCCTGTAAAGTTGACGATACTACATACCAACGACATGCACTCGCGAATCGACCCATTTCCAAAGGACGATGAAAAATATGGGGGCATGGGCGGCATGGCAAAAAGAGCTACTGTAATAGATAAGATTAGAGAAGATGTGGAACATGTTCTTTTATTAGATGCTGGCGATATTTTTCAGGGAACGCCATATTTCAATTTATATGGTGGTGAGCTGGAGTTTAAGCTGATGAGTGCCATGGGCTACGACGCAGCAACCCTGGGCAACCATGATTTCGACAATGGTTTAAAAGGACTTCACCGACAATTGCCTCATGCATCATTCCCTTTTCTAACAGCAAATTATGATTTTCAGGGGACGATTCTCCAAGACACCTTTCAACCCTATAAGATATTTGATAAAGGTAGCATAAAAGTCGGTGTTTTTGGCCTGGGGATTGAATTGAGTGGGCTGGTCGCTGACAAGCACTTTGGAAAGACAAAGTATCGGGACCCGATAGCTACAGCCCAGGAGATGGTAAAGACCCTTCGCGAAAATGGGTGCCATTTTGTTGTATGCTTATCGCATTTGGGCTTTAAATACCAATCCAATAAGGTTTCTGATCAGGTGCTTGCGAAGAATGTAAACGGAATAGATTTGATTATTGGTGGCCATACCCACACCTTTTTAGAACAACCTGAGCAGCTTTTGTCGCCAGATGGCCATGTGGTATATATCAACCAAGTTGGATTCGGTGGCATTAATTTAGGAAGAATAGATTGTATTTTTGAAAGAAAAAATAGGAAGAGGATAGAGCAATCTTCCCTTACCGGCATATTTTAAATGTCAAGCGAATTCACATTTTTTTGTTACTTATTTTTTTACCATTTTTGTTTCCCCCTGAAAAATTAGGGAAAGAATTAATCCTTAAATTTCCAACATGCAATCTGACTGTGTATCAGTATGGAATAATTGTCTTCAGATGATTAGGGAGCAAGTCGGTGACCAAAGTTATAAGACCTGGTTTTCACCAATTGTTCCCATTAGACTGGACAACGCTGTACTTACTATACAGGTGCCAAGCCAATTTTTTTATGAGTGGCTGGAGGAGCATTATGTTACCCTGTTACGAAGAGCTATCGATTCAGAGTTAGGAAAGGAAGGGAGGCTTGAGTATTCCATTATCGTAGATAAAGGAAATGAGCAGAATAAGCCTTATACCATCAATATCCCAACCCATTCGAATAATAGAAATAACGGGCACAACTCGAATTTCAGCAATAGTAACTATAATGATTATAAAAGTCCTTTTGCGCTAAAATCAATTGACAATCTTTACCAGACCTCCCATCTTAACCAGCAATATACTTTCGAATCGTATATTGAAGGAGATTGCAACCGACTGGCGCGTTCTGCGGGTTTTGCTGTTGCAAGTAAGCCGGGAATTACATCCTTTAATCCATTAATGATCTATGGGCCTGTAGGGCTCGGGAAAACCCATCTGGTACAGGCGATTGGCAATGAGATCAAGCAAACGCTGCGCGACAAATTTGTTTTGTATGTCTCGTCAGAAAAATTTACGAACCAATTTATCGAGGCACTAAAAAATAATAATGTCCAGGAGTTTACCAACTTTTATCTGCAAGTAGATATCCTGATTATCGATGACGTACAATTTCTTTCGGGAAAGGAAAAAACCCAGGAGATATTCTTCCATATTTTTAACCATCTCCACCAGTCGGGTAAGCAGATCATTATGACGAGTGATTGCCCTCCACGTGATTTAAAGGGGCTGCAGGAGAGGTTGCTTTCCCGTTTCAAGTGGGGATTATCTGCCGATCTGCAACAGCCTGACTTCGAGACCCGGATTGCTATCATCCTAAGAAAAATGGAGTCTGATGGCATTACAATTCCTGAAGAGGTGGTGGAATATTTGGCCTATTCTGTTGATACAAATATCCGTGAGCTGGAGGGTGTGCTTATTTCTTTAATTGCACATGCATCATTGAACAGGAGAGAGATTGACCTTGAACTCGCCAAACAAACTTTAAAAAATATCGTCCACGACATCGAAACCGAAGTAGGCATGGACTTTATTCAAAAAACCATCTCGGAGTATTTTAAGATTTCTACCGACGACATGAAAGCCAAGACCCGGAAAAAGGAAATCGTGATCGCCCGCCAGACGGCTATGTATTTTGCCAAAGAGTACACCAATCATTCCTTAAAATCTATTGGTTATCATTTTGGTGGCCGCGATCATAGCACCGTTATTCATGCTGTGCAATCTGTCAACGATATGATGGAAACTGACTCCCGATTCAGGTCCTCTATGGATGAATTGAAGAAGAAGATGAAAATGAAGGCGGTATAAGTCCGTTTTTACGAATTGCCCATATACCCTCTCTCATATTTGCTCCCCTAAATTTAATGTCTGGTTAGTTCCCTCTTCTCCAGACGCTTATTCATCACAGCAAACCAAAGGGGGGGGATTAGCGTCATCAGCATACTGCCCGGATAGCCGGTAGGCAGCTGGGGGCTTTCGTCCATATGCCGTAAAATCTGATATTTTCTTGATGCCTTAAAATGGTGGTCGCTGTGCCGTGTAAGCTCAAACAACATGATGCGACCAACATCCTGATTGCTGTTCCATGAATGTTTGGGTAATACACGTTCCGGACGGCCGGAAGGCAGTATATCTCTTTTCAAGCCATAGTGCTCTATATAATTGATGATTTCCAAGAGCAATACCCCTACTACGGCAATGGCAATAGCAAATGGTATCAACTGTATGCCGAAAGCAGCCGCTATAACTAAAAGGTAGCTCATTTGATACACCGAGAACCGAACCATTTCATTTTTCCAGCTCAATATTGTATCACCACTACGCTGTAATCGAATTTTTTCAAGCTTCCATGCACCCATATATTGGCCAATAACAGACCGAAAAATGAACTGATAAATCATTTCATTTTTTCTGGCTGTGGCAGGATCAGCATCTGTGGAAACGTATTTATGATGTCCCCTGTTATGTTCGATAAAAAAATGCTGATAGAGGACCAAAAGCAAAATGCTTTTAGCAAAAGATTGTTCCAATCTCCCCGGGCGATGTCCTAGTTCATGGGCTACGTTGATGCCTGTAGCGCCCAAAACAATGCCGATACTCATTGTTAGACCAGCTAACTCGAAAGTGGTAAGTACGGTGGTTTTTAACGTATACAAATAAAAAAATGTGAGTGCAAAACAGATAGGAGCACACGCCAGCAGCAGAACATCAAAGAAGACGTTCTTAGCACGGCTCTCTTCCATTTCTTCAGGAACATTTTGGGTAGTACCGGGCAGAAATGTATCGATGATGGGAATAATAATAAAGGCTAATATCAATGTTGCCCAAGACCAAACACCTTGATAAGCCAGCGCCAACCCTCCGGAAAGTGGAATCAAATAAGCCAGTAGATATTTTAGATCTTTCATGGTGATAATTTACAGTATTTTTTTTACAAAAGTAAAATATTTAAATGGCGCATATTTAAATGGTAGATCTATAAGGGTGGGTGTTTTTACAATAGCTCTCTGGTTGCTGAAGGCTAGAAAGCTTTCTTTGCCGTGGTATTTGCCTATGCCGCTATTTCCGACACCTCCAAAGGGCAGGTTATGGTTTGAGATGTGCATCAGCGCATCATTGATGCAGCCGCCTCCAGAAGTTGTTTTTGATAAAATCGCTTCTCCTTTTTCGTCATCACCAAAGTAATACAACGCCAGGGGTTTAGGTTGGGCATTGATAAAAGCCGTTGCTTCCTCTACCCGTACAAAAGTGATGATAGGAAGGATTGGGCCAAAAATCTCTTCCTGCATAAGCTTATGATCAGGCTGCACCTGGTCGATAACAGTCGGAGAAATATACAGGTCTTCTGCGTTTGTTATGCCGCCTAATCTAACCCTCCCTTCCTGCATCAAGTTCGTCAGTCGATCGAAAGCTTTTTCATGTACAATCCTTGGATAGTATTTACTTTCTTGCACATTTTCTCCGAACATCGATTCAATAGCTTCCTCCATTTTCGATATAAGATCCTCTTTAATGGCTTCATGTACAAAAAGATAGTCGGGTGCTATACACGTTTGTCCCGCATTGATGGTTTTGCCCCAGATGATGCGTCTGGCAGCCACCTCCAGGTCAGCACTTTCGTCGACGATACAAGGGCTTTTTCCGCCAAGCTCCAAAACTACAGGCGTCAGATGCTCGGCAGCGGCTTTCATGACCACCTTGCCCACAGCTGAGCTTCCCGTAAAGAAAATAAGGTCAAATTTTTGCTTCAGCAATATTTCATTGGTCTCGCGCCCTCCCTGCACAACATGTACGTGGTTTTCCTGAAAAGTATCACGAATAATAGCTTCCAGCACCTTGGCCACATGAGGCGTATCGGGAGATGGTTTTAAAATAGCACAGCATCCTGCCGAAATAGCACCTACTAATGGGTTGATAAGCAGTTGAAAGGGGTAATTCCATGGGGCAATAATGAGTGCGACACCGAGAGGTTCGTGTATGATCCTGCTGCTGGAGGGCAGTAGGTGGGCAGGGGTAGATACTTTCGTAGGCTTGGCCCACTTTTTCAGATGCTTTATATGATAATCAAGTTCCTGGTTTACAATACTAATTTCTGTCAGGTAAGCTTCTTCATACGACTTCCGCAGATCTTTCCAAAGCGCATCAGTAAGCTGTTTTTCAAACTTTCCTATAGCTTGTTTAAGCTTTTTTAGTGCCAAAAGCCTAAAATCTGTAGCCTTTGTTTGATTTGTACCAAAAAAGATTCGTTGCTCGTTTAAAATTGATCTGATTTGCGCTAAAGAAGTTTCTTCCATAAAAATTTTGTTTCATCATTCCTGATAAAAGCGCCATCAACGAATTTTTGTTCATCTTTAAATATCAATAATCACTTTCAAAGGCTGACATTGATTTATTTCCAAAATTTAAAGGGTGGCAAGATGGCTATGGTGCTTTTACATATGGCGTAAGAGAAAAAGTCCTATTGATTGAACATATATAGAATCGAGAAGTACATCATCGAAAAATATCTTACAGGAAGGAAAAGGAATATATGCATTTATTGAAAGAACACAATATTTAATTCGAGGAGAAATATCTGTAATAATGCCTTGTTCAAACACCCCGTGGTTGGGGGTGTAATTTAATGCATCGCCCGTTATCACGGGCTATTCGGATTCAAGCCCGCTGGGCTTGGGGTGCCGGTTTCTGATAGTCGAACTCAGATTTTGAATAATTGATAACGAACCTTTTCGTCCAATAGATGACTTCAAGATTAAATCCGTTGGTTACAAGAGATTAGTGCTCCTCAGTCAGATGTAAATTTTGAAGTTTCTGGATCATTTTTTACAACATTCAAAGCATTCCTTTGCAAGTCTTTTTAATAGTTCAAGGTATGCCGGGTGAGGTTTCATTTGGCGATCTGCTCTAAAAGGAGCTCCATATTCGATAACATG
>LXQK01000017.1:0-49446 GCA_001683905.1 Marivirga sp. ANT-B6 | reverse complement strand
TGCAAAAATTATTTACCTCTGAAAAGTCTATTATTCTAAATTATAATTATATTTAATAAAATGAGGATATGGAAACTTAGGGTGAATAATGATAATCCAAAAAGTATGGCTTTAACCGTGAAAAGCGAAAATATTGCAGGTTTTTCGGCTAGTTTGAAGTCCAAAACCGATCTTACCGCTTTTATTCTCCCCATTGTTGCGCTTGCCAAAGTGCTCCTTCATGTGGGCGTGAATGCCACTACAGCATATGGGTATTTTCGCGATGAGTTTTATTATATCGCCTGTAGTGAGCATCTTTCGCTAGGGTATGTCGATCAGCCCCCTTTTTCTATCTACTTATTAAAGTTGAGCAGGTTCTTGTTCGGCGATTCGCTGGTAGCTATCCGACTTTTGCCTGCCATTTGCGGCGCAGCTGTCATCTACATCGCCGGGTTAATGGTTCGTAAGTTGGGAGGGGGGCGTTTTGCTGAGGCATTGGCCGCCCTGGCAGTACTAATAGCTCCCATCTACCTGGCTATGCATAATATTTACTCCATGAATGTGTATGATCATCTTTTTTGGACATTGGCAGCTTATCTGCTGATAAGCATTATAGATGAGCCGACGGACAAGAAGTGGGCTGTCCTCGGCATCGTGCTGGGTTTGGGGTTACTTAATAAAATCAGCGTATTGTGGCTGGGTGCCGGTATTTTAGTGGGGCTATTGGCATCGCCATATCGGAAGCTTTTGCTGACCAGAGGGCCATATTTAGCTGCTTTCATAGCGTTGTTGATATTTCTTCCCTTTGTGTTATGGCAATGGCAACAAGGCTGGCCGATGCTGGAATTTATGCTTAATGCGTCTTCTAAAAAATATGTGGAGCGGGGGAATTTTGATTACTTTTTAGGCCAGCTGATGATGCTTCATCCGATTGTTTTTCCCATTTGGTTTTCCGGCCTGGGCTATTTTCTTTTGGATAAAGGTGGCAGAAGATATGTAGTTTTGGGTATAATTTATCTGACGGTACTGCTAATACTTACTTTCAATGCAACCAGTAAAGCCGAATATCTGGCACCTGCCTATCCTATGCTATTTGCAGGTGGCGCCGTGTTGATCAGTCGCTGGATTGGGCATGGCATGGCAAAGAGATCGATTTTATTGTGTTTACTGATCATTTTCGGAGCACTAGGAGTACCGCTTGCACTTCCCATACTTCCTGTCGAATCTTATATTGTTTATGCCGCTGCTTTGGGCAAATCACCATCGACCAGTGAAAAAAAGGAGGTAGGTGTACTGTCCCAATTTTATGCAGATATGCATGGCTGGGAGGAAAAAGCCATAGCCGTTTCTAAAGTGTATCGGCAGCTTGATGATGAAGAGCAAAAGCGAACCTATTTTTTTGGTAGCAACTACGGGCAGGCAGGAGCCATTGATTTCTACAGGAAAGATTATCCTCTTCCCCCGGCCGTTAGCGGTCACAATCACTATTGGTTCTGGCCACCGCATAACCTGGACGAAAATACGATCTTTATACTTTTTGATGATGATGCCGATGGGCCGAGGTCGGTGTTTCGTGAGGTGGAAAAGAAGGGGTTTATAGATCATCCCTACGCCATGCCTTATGAAAATAAACTGCACATATTATTGTGCACCGGCTTAAAACACAAAAGCAGCGATCTTTGGCCTCAGTTAAAACATTATGACTAGATGACCTGAGGGCGCAAAGGGGAGCTTTCATCCGTCGATGCTGGTACGGCTATGTGCCTTTAAAAATAGTAAGAATAGTACCCTTTCCTGCCTTCGCTGTTCACAAATTCTATCACCACTTTGCCTTTCGCTTTGGTTAGAATATCAGAAAGTGTCTCCGGACTTGAAATGGGATAGTTGTTAATAGCAGTGATGATATATCCTTCTTTGATGCGCAATCGGCGCATCAAGCCATCCTTGATGTCGGTCACTTTAACACCGCTGTGGATGTTAATCAGGTTTCGTTCCACCTTCGAGACCGTCTCTAAATTAGCACCCAAGAAGTTAGAGGTAAAGATTTCTCTGACCAATATTTCTGTTGTTCCTTCTCTGTTGGTGAGCACAAGGTCTTTCTGGTAAAACTTTCCATCGCTGTTAAAAGCCACTTTTATCTTATCTCCAGGGGAATAGTAGCTGATAGTTTCATCAAATCCACTTCTGCTATTGATTTCCTGCCCGTTGATGGCGAGGATTACATCGCCCCGTTTCAAGCCTATTTTTTCAGCGGCACCTTCCTTTTGTATGAAATTGATTGCCACGCCAGAAAGATCTTCCAGTCTTAGCTTTGCGGCGACTTCAGGGTCGATGTCCAACATTTCTGCGCCAAAAAATGCTTTTTGTACCTCGCCATATCTTATAAGGTCATCAACGACCTTACGAACAATATCTACAGGTACAGCAAAGCCATACCCGGCATATGACCCATTTCTTGATAGAATAGCCGTGTTGATACCAACGAGTTCTCCCCGGGTATTTACTAATGCGCCACCGCTGTTGCCAGGATTAATAGCGGCATCGGTTTGAATAAAAGATTCTATGGGGAATTTACTCTTTAAAATATTGATCTCCCGGCCTTTGGCACTTACGATACCCGCCGTTACGGTAGAAGCAAGGTTGAAGGGATTACCTACGGCTAGTACCCATTCACCTACGGCAAGCGACTTAGAGCTACCAAGGGCGATGGCAGGTAAATTTTGTGCTTCTATCTTGAGTACAGCGAGATCAGTTGATGGATCAGTTCCTACGAGCGTAGCGGTATAAGCCCGCTTTTTATGAATGATTTCAATAGTCGTTGCATTTTCGATTACATGGTTATTGGTAACAATATAGCCGTTCTGTGTATAGATCACCCCAGAGCCACTGCTGGTGGCCTGTCCGCTGCTACCTCCATCGAAATACCAGTCCCACCAGCTGCTGCGCCCAGTGTCATTGCCCGAAACCGACTTTATGAAAACGACACTAGCCGTACTCTTATCGGATGCTTCCACAAAACTCACTGAGCCAAAATTGGCCAGATTCTTTTTGGCATAAGTACTTACCTGATGTCTATTTTCGACCACATTATCACGATGGCTGGTGTTGAAGACCATCTTTTGCGGGTAGTCCGTAGAAGAAGAAGGCAAAATAATAAAAAAGAGATAGGCGCCGGCAAAGCCAGAAATAACGGATATAAAGATGTTTTTGAAAGTGCTCTTCATGGTGATATTTTCAAGAGTGTGCATTAACATAACATATATTTATTTGCTTTATTTTAATTTTGAAATTGTGTCTTATAATATTTTATTACTTTTGCTTCAGCATGGGAATATTATCCATATTAAGTAAGCCTTTTGCCAAAATTGTGGTAAAAAAGCAGCAAAAATGGGCTGCTAGACCTTTGGAAACCCAACAAAAAGAGTTCCAAAAATTAATTAAAACCGGCCGAAAAACCGTGTTCGGAAAAGACCATGGTTTTGATGCTATAAGATCATACGCTGATTTCAAACGGCAGGTTCCTATTCGCGATTATGAAGGGCTTGCTCCATACATCAAAAGGGTATTGGCCGGTGAGTCAGATGTGTTATGGAAAGACAAACCAGTATATTTTGCCAAAACGTCAGGTACTACTTCAGGGACCAAATATATTCCTATCACCAAAGATTCTATTCCTAATCACATCAATTCAGCCCGTGATGCATTGTTGACATATATCGACCAAACAGGTAACAGCAACTTCCTGGACGGCAAGCTTATATTCTTGTCGGGAAGCCCTGTGTTAGATCGAAAGGCGGGTATTCATACGGGAAGACTCTCAGGCATAGTCAATCACCACGTGCCGGGATACCTTCGGGCCAACCAGTTGCCCAGCTATCAAACCAATTGCATTGAAGATTGGGAGCAAAAGCTCGATCAGATCATTGAGGAAACCCAATCCCATAATATGACGTTGATCTCAGGGATTCCGCCCTGGGTACAGATGTATTTTGATAAACTGCAGGCAAAAACAGGAAAAAAAATCAAGAATATCTTTCCTCAGTTTTCCCTTTTTGTTTATGGGGGTGTAAATTTTGAGCCATATCGGGCAAAATTGTTTGAATCGATAGGAAAGAAGATAGACTCAATAGAAACCTACCCGGCATCGGAAGGCTTCATTGCCTTTCAGGATGTTCAAAATGAGCCGGGTCTGCTTCTTTTGCTCAATAGCGGGATATTCTTTGAATTTATTCCCGCTGATGAATACTTCAATGATACGCCTGCGCGACTATCAATAGCCGATGTAAAAGTGGGCGTAAACTATGCCCTGATCCTGAATAGCAATGCGGGGCTTTGGGGATATTCTATCGGTGATACAGTGAAATTTGTATCCACTTTCCCACATAAAATTTTAGTAACAGGCAGGATCAAGCATTTTATCTCAGCTTTTGGGGAACACGTGATCGGTGAAGAGGTGGAAAATGCCATGCGCCTGGCCGTGGAAAAGCATCCGGAGGTAGCGGTGGTGGAGTTTACAGTGGCCCCGCAAGTAACCCCCGAAACGGGGCTCCCATTACATGAGTGGTATATAGAATTTGCGCAGCCACCGTTAGACCTGATGAAGTTTGAAAAAGAATTGAATGCACAGCTGCAAAAATTAAATTCTTATTATGATGATCTTATCCTGGGAAGCATCTTAAGGGATTTAAAAATCATTACCTTACAACAAGACGCATTTCGTGAATATATGAAAAGCCAGGGCAAGCTTGGGGGGCAAAATAAGGTTCCAAGGCTTGCAAATGATCGTGTAATTGCGAATGATTTGTTGTATTACCAAATACAGAAATAGTATGGGATGGTGTAAGTTATAGAAGAATAGCTTAATTTTGAGATTCGTTTGTTTTAGCCTTAAATCCTCAGGAATGCCATCCATAAAGTGTCAATGGGTCTGCCTGATTAAAGCATACTATTATTAAAGAAAAAAAACATATTGCCATTCTGGGTTCTACAGGGTCTATCGGTACACAGACATTGGAAGTAATAGCAGCACATGCTGGTATTTTTCAGGTTGAGGTGCTTACGGCCCAAAATAATGCCGATTTATTGATCGAACAAAGTCTGCAGTTCAAACCGAATGCCGTTGTTATAGGTAATGAGGGCCTGTATGAAAAGGTATTTCAAGCGCTAGACCGCCATGATATAAAAGTTTATGCAGGTGCAGGCGCATTGGCGTCTGTGGTGGAGATGGATACCATAGATCTGGTGCTAACTGCATTGGTGGGATATGCCGGGTTGTGGCCTACCATTAAGGCAATCGATGCGGGAAAAAATATTGCGCTTGCCAACAAAGAGACGCTGGTCGTAGCGGGTGAGTTAATAACTTCTCAGGCGCGAAAAAAAGGTGTCAATATCTATCCTGTGGATTCCGAACATTCGGCTATTTTTCAATGTTTAGCCGGGGAGTTTGAAAATCCTATTGAGAAAATCATTTTAACAGCATCCGGTGGACCTTTTAGAGGCAAAGACCACCAATTTCTCCAACGCGTAACCAAAAGCCAGGCATTGAAGCACCCCAACTGGGAGATGGGTGCCAAAGTAACCATAGACTCTGCCTCGTTGATGAACAAAGGGCTTGAGGTAATTGAAGCTAAATGGCTTTTCGGATTAAGAAATGAGCAGGTAGAAGTCGTGGTGCACCCCGAGTCCATTATTCACTCTATGGTGCAGTTTGAAGACGGTTCGATAAAGGCCCAGATGGGTTTGCCAGACATGCGCTTGCCTATCCAATATGCCTTGAGCTATCCCGTTAGAATCAAGTCAGCCTTTCCGCGCCTTGATTTTGCCGATTATCCAAGCTTAACATTTGAGCAACCAGATCTTGAAAATTTCCGGAATTTGGGACTTGCTTATGATGCCTTAAAAAAGGGCGGGAACATGCCATGCGTTCTGAATGCGGCAAATGAAATTGCCGTCGCTGAATTTTTGCGTGAAAAAATTGGTTTTCTAGAAATGTCAGATATTGTGGCAGCTTGCATGGATAAGATACCCTTCATAACTTCGCCTTCCTTTGAAGATTATGTGAATACAGATAGAGAAACAAGAATTAAAGCTTTAGATATAATAAATTAATGGATGCATTAGTAATGACCGCCCAATTGATTTTGGGATTATCAATTTTAGTAGGCTTGCACGAGCTTGGCCATTTAGTCGCTGCCAAATTTTTTGGTATGCGGGTCGAACAATTTTCTATTGGATTTCCACCCAGGATTTTTGGCGTTAAGTATGGTGAAACCGATTATTCTATTGGCGCTATTCCGTTAGGGGGGTTTGTCAAAATTTCCGGAATGGTAGATGAATCTCTGGACACCGAGAACTTAAATGAAGAACCAAAACCTTATGAATTCCGCTCCAAACCAGCATGGCAGCGCCTTATTGTAATGATGGGGGGGATTGTTGTCAATGTGATTTTAGGAATTATTATTTTTATCGCATTAACCTATTCCTATGGGGATGACTATTTTACCAAAGAAGAAGTAAACCGGCATGGCATTGTGGCGCTCGATCTTGGGCAGCAGCTTGGGTTAAAGACAGGTGATAAGATCATCAAAATTAACGGCCAGGATTACGATCGTTTCAACGATATCTTCAGCACCGATGTGATGATGGGCGACAATAGTTACTATACTGTCGATAGAGATGGCGAAATATTGGACATTCCCATTCCCGGAACATTTCTTGAAAAACTAAACGATAAAAAGGCCGAGGGCAATTTTATTGCTCCAGCTTTTCCCTTCAGAGTTGGCAAGGTAGCTTCCGGAACTGGCGCGGAGGAAGGAGGGCTGAAGGAAGGCGACAAAATTGTAGAAGTTAACGGACAGGAAATAGATTACTTTCACGACTTTCAGGAAGTGGTGCAGGATTTAAAAGGTAAACTTGCAGATGTTAAAGTGTTACGCGGCGGCGAGGTAAAGGATTTAAAAATACAGGTTAGTGGAGAAGGTACTTTTGGCTTCGACAGGGAAATTTTAATTGCGCCTTCCCATACCGATTATTCTTTAGCAGAGGCTATCCCCAAAGGTACTGCAGAAGCTTTTAATGTCACCTGGTTGAATATCCGCGGCGTAGGAAAGATATTTAGTGGTGAGTTATCAACCAAATCATTGAAAGGACCCATCGGGATTGCACAGATCTTCTCCGGCACCTGGGACTGGAGGAGGTTTTGGTTTATTACCGGAATGCTGTCGATGTGGCTTGCATTTGTCAACTTTCTGCCGATCCCAGCACTTGATGGCGGCCATGTTACCTTCCTAACTTATGAAATTATCTCTGGCAGAAAGCCGTCGGATAAATTCCTGGAGAATGCCCAGAAGATAGGTATGGTGCTGCTGCTTACCTTGATGGTTTTCGTTATTTTCAACGACGTTTTTAACTCTTTCTTTTAAGAACATGAAACGTCTGGAAAAGGGAGTTCTGATGCGGGACTCCTTTTTTTGGTTTATGCCCCATTCATTTGCCTTAAAGCTGGCTATGGAGAATTTATCCCGTGTGAAAAGACAAAATGGTTATTTCTTCGTTGTCTAATAAATAATGCAGATATTCACCTGTGTTAACACTACAAAAAAACGTAAAGCCTTTGGCACAGCTCTTGCCAACCAATAATATACCTTTATTTTAGGCTTTTGATTTTAATATTGCGCCAATTTGGCATTATGAGGACCTCAATATCTATGAACAGAAAAAATCAATTATTTAATTCATTCATGCTTTCCGACAATGATGACGATTCCGGGGAAATGATCCAGTTGATCTCTCCGGAGGATGATGAAGAGATAGAGAAAATTGGATTACCTAGTGATTTACCTATTTTACCAATAAGAAATACCGTTCTTTTTCCTGGGGTAGTCATACCTATAACTGTTGGCCGGCAGCGTTCTATCAAGCTGGTAAAAAAAGCATACCGCGGGAAAAGGATCATCGGTGTGTCGGCACAGAAAAATAACAACAACGAGGAACCAGGTATCGAGGATGTGTATCGCACAGGGACTGTTGCCAAGATCATCAAAATGCTGGTACTTCCTGATGGAAATACAACCATCATTATTCAGGGAAAAAAACGCTTTGAGGTAGAATCCTTCATTCAGGAAGAGCCTTATATCACCGCTAAGGTCAAGTTGATTGATGAGAGCTTTCCTGACAAAAAGAAGAAAGAAACCAAAGCAATTGTTCATTCTTTAAAAGATGCCGCCTCGAAGATATTAAAGCTTAATCCTGAAATACCTCAGGAAGCGCAGAGTGCCTTGGATAATATTGAGAGCCCAAGCTTTTTAACCCACTTTTTATCTTCGAATATCAGCGCTGATGTATCAGATAAGCAGAAGTTGTTGGAGATAAATGACGGTATGAAGCGGGCTACGTTGCTACTGGAGTTTATGTTAAAGGACATTCAGATGCTGGAGTTGAGGCAGGAAATTCATAATAAGGTGCATTCTGATATAGACCAACAACAGCGCGACTACTACCTGCGGCAGCAAATGAAGGTGCTACAGGATGAGCTAGGCTATGATGGACCGGATCAGGAGGTTGAAATATTGCGCGCGCGCGGCGCGAAGAAGAAATGGTCGCTTGAAGTAGCCAAACATTTCAATAAAGAGCTGGATAAAATTATGCGGATGAACCCTGCTGCGGCAGAATATCCCGTATCGATGAATTATGCCGAATTTCTGCTCGACCTGCCCTGGCAAGAGTATAGCAAAGATAATTTTGACTTAAACAGGGCACAGAAGATTCTCGACAAAGATCATTTCGGGCTCGAGAAGGTGAAAGACAGGATTATAGAATATCTGGCTGTTCTGAAGCTTAAGGCAGATATGAGAGGCCCTATACTTTGCCTCTACGGCCCTCCTGGTGTTGGAAAAACCAGTTTGGGCAAGTCCATTGCGAGAGCTTTGAACAGGAAGTATGTCAGAATGTCACTTGGTGGCGTCCATGATGAAGCTGAGATCCGGGGACATCGGAAGACGTATGTTGGCGCCATGCCTGGGAAGATCATTCTAAACCTAAAGAAGGCAAAAACATCAAATCCGGTGTATATCCTTGACGAAATAGACAAAGTAAATTCAGATTTTAGAGGCGATCCCTCTTCAGCGTTACTGGAAGTGTTGGATCCCGAGCAAAACAGCACCTTCGCTGACAATTACCTGGAAACAGAATATGATCTTTCGAAGGTATTATTTGTAGCAACGGCCAATTCCTTAGACACCATCCATCCAGCCTTGAGGGATAGGATGGAGATCATAGAAATATCGGGCTATACATTGCAGGAAAAGGTGCAAATAGCTAAAAAACACCTGATCCCTAAGCAAAAGCTGGAACATGGGCTAAAAGCAAAAGACGTGACTTTCGAAGAAAAGGCTGTGGTAAAAATCATTGAGGATTATACAAGGGAATCTGGTGTGAGAAATCTGGAAAGAACTATTGGTTCTGTGATTCGAAACCTGGCAAAGTCTATTGCGATGGAGCAGGAATATAGCAAAAAAGTGACGGTGAAAGATGTGGTGCGGATCTTGGGTGCGGAGGTATATGACAAGGAATTTTACCAAGACAACAAGACCCCTGGTGTGGTCACGGGGCTTGCCTGGACACAGGTGGGCGGTGAGATTTTATTCATAGAATCCAGTCTAAGCAGGGGTAAAGGTAAGCTGACGTTGTCTGGACAATTGGGAGATGTGATGAAAGAGTCTGCAATTACGGCACTGTCTTACCTGAAATCCAATGCTGATAAGCTGAATATCCATTATAAAGTTTTTGATAATTATGACTTGCATGTACACGTGCCTGCTGGTGCAGTGCCAAAAGATGGGCCATCTGCTGGTATAACAATGCTTACGTCTTTGGCCTCAGTTTTTACTCAAAGAAAAGTGAAGGATAAAGTAGCCATGACTGGTGAAATAACATTGCGCGGTAAGGTGCTTCCTGTAGGGGGCATTAAAGAGAAGATTCTTGCTGCCAAACGTGCCGGAATTAAGGAAATTATCCTTAGCGAGAGAAATAGGAAAGATATTGAAGAGATTAAGGAAATCTACATCAAGGATCTCGCAATACATTATGTAGATAAAGTAGATGAAGTAATACACCTGGCATTGCTGAATGAAAAAGTGGAAGATCCTATAGATTTTTATATCGAGGATGACAAATTGGCTAAGGCCGGTTTAGAGCAGCCTTTTTGATGTTTTACCACATGTTGACAAAGACCTTTTATAGCAGCCTCCTTATTCTATTGGTGCCTTTGTTTTCCGAAGGACAAATAGGCGGTAAAAGGTCTTTTGAATTTCTCCACATGCCAGGAAATGCCCGGGTTGCGGCTTTAGGAGGGGTAAACGTCTCATTATTTGATGATGACGTAAACCTGTTGATGACCAACCCTGCAGCGTTGCAGACAGAGATGTCCAGGCAGATAGCGCTCAACCATCTATTTTACTATGCCAACATCAACCATAGTACCCTTACCTATGCGCATGAAATAGGAAAGGCCGGGGCGTTCGGTTTTGGCATCCAATATGTCAACTATGGTGAATTCGACAGTTATGACGAGACGGGGCTCGGGCTAGGAACCTTTCGGGCTAATGAATATGCCATAACCGTCAGCCATAGCCGGAAGCAGGGCAATTTCCGGATTGGTTCCACTTTGAAAATGGCGGTATCAAACATCGGGCCCTATACTTCAAGTGCTTTGCTTGCTGATATTGGCGGGTTGTTTTTACATCCGCAAAAGCAGCTGACTGTGGGCCTTGCATTTAAAAATATGGGATTGCCCTTACAGCAGTATACAGAAGATTCGGACATAAACCTTCCTTTCGATGTTCAGCTAGGCGCGACGTATAAGCCAGAATTTATGCCCTTTCGTTTTTCGGTAACAGCATATAATCTTTACCAGGCTGATATTGCATATTATGATCCTGCCTATCAACCTTATGTGAACAACGAAGAGCCTGGCACGGTTGATAAAGTAATGCGCCATATTACTTTTGGGACAGAACTGGTATTGAGCAAAAATTTCAATTTGCTGGCGGGGTACAATCATTTGGTACGTAGAGAACTTCGGTTGGAACAGGCCTCGGGCGGTGCAGGTTTTTCGTGGGGTTTTAATGTGCGGTTAAAAACTTTCCAATTTGCCTATACCAAATCCTATTATCATGTGGCAGGTGGCACCAATTTTCTAACATTGGGCTATAATTTTAATAACAGTTTGAAAAAAAGTAAAGCATTATAAATAAAGAAATGATAGAAGATAATAAATTTTTGACGCCTCGTCAAATCGTGGCTGAGTTGGATAAGTATATCATCGGACAGAAAGACGCTAAAAGAAATGTGGCTATTGCGCTGCGTAACCGGTGGAGAAGGATGAGTGTGAAGTCAGAAATGCGCGATGAAATTGTACCTAATAATATTTTAATGATTGGTGCTACAGGTGTAGGTAAAACAGAGATTGCCCGCCGGTTGGCGAAGATTGCTGATGCCCCGTTTACAAAGGTAGAGGCTTCTAAATTTACTGAGGTAGGTTATGTGGGGCGCGACGTGGAAAGTATGGTACGCGACCTTGTAGAGCAATCGGTAAACCTGGTGAAAGCCAATAAACGGGAAGAGGTAAAAGAAAGGGTGAGCCAGCTCGTAGAAGATGCTATTCTCGATGCTTTGATTCCACCCATCAAATCAAAACCCCGGGCTACGACCACGGTAGATCACGACACGATGGATATAACTCCGCAGGATGATTACGAGTTGAATGAAAAAACCAGGGAGCGCTTTCGGGAAAAGATACGTTCCGGTGAAATTGACGATAGAAAAATCGAAATTAATATCAGGCAATCCGGTAACGGTGGGGTAGGCATGGTAGGTGGCGGCATGATGGATGAAGTATCGATGATGAACCTGCAGGAGATGATCAATGGCATGATGCCTAAAAAGTCGAAAAGGAGGAAAGTAACTATTGCTGATGCCAGAAAGATTTTGATGGAAGAAGAGGCTTCAAAGTTAATAGATATGGATGAGGTAAAGGAAGAAGCGATTGCCAAAGCAGAAAATACAGGTATCATATTTATTGATGAAATCGATAAAATTGCTGGCGGATCCAAGCAAGGTGGCGGCGGGCCAGATGTTAGTCGAGAAGGTGTACAACGGGATTTATTGCCCATAGTAGAAGGAAGCGCTGTAAATACCAAATATGGCATTGTGCATACCGACCATATCTTATTTATATCTGCCGGAGCTTTTCATTTTTCCAAACCTTCTGATCTGATCCCAGAATTACAGGGAAGGTTCCCAATTCGTGTCGAGCTGACAAACCTTACCAAAGATGATTTTTATCAAATTCTGAAAGAACCAAAAAATGCATTGACCAAGCAATACGAGGCACTCTTCATGGCAGAAGAGGTTTCCTTAACCTTTCAGGATGAGGCTCTCTACGAGATTGCAGATATTGCTTTCAACATTAACTTGGAAATGGAAAATATTGGAGCCAGGCGACTACATACCGTGGTCAGCCACTTACTCAATGAGTTTCTTTTTGATATTCCTGAAATCATCGGGCCGAATGCCAAGGTCGTGATTACAAGAGAAATGGTGAGAGAGAGATTATCTGACTTGATCAAGAACAAGGATTTGAGCCAGTATATATTGTAAAGGCTGAGATTAATCATGCGATGGCTGACTTATCTCATTCGAATTTTTTGATTTAATTATTTTCAATGATGAATTACTTTTTTATAACAGGTAGCAGCAGGGGAATTGGAAAAGCATTGGCAGAAAATCTTTTAATGATGCCGGAGAATCGGGTGATTGGCCTTTCCAGGTCAAATACCATTGAGCATGAGAGATTTACATTTATCCAGGCTGACCTTTCAGATATCAAGCTTGTAGTTGGGCAGGTAGATAACTGGTTCAAGGTGGAAGGAAATGTCGATAAGATCGTTCTGATAAATAATGCAGCGGCGCTCGGAGAGGTAGCACATCTGGGTGATATTCATCATGAGCGCATTGCTGAGGCTATCAATTTAAACATAACCGCTCCAATGATTTTGATGAATGCTTTTATCGCTAATTTTAGGTCCTTTCGGTCGGAAAAGCTGGTTATCAATATCAGCTCAGGTGCCAGTAAGCGGCCTGTAGATGGCTGGAGTATTTATTGTTCATCGAAGGCTGCCTTGGCCATGTCGTCGCAGGTAGCGGCTTTAGAGGCTGAGCTTGCCGGCGATAACTTGAAGGTATTTTCTCTCTCACCCGGTATTGTAGACACAAAAATGCAGGAGACTCTTCGTGAAGTGCCGGAAAAAAACTTTACGTCCGTGCGTAAGTTCAAGGCCTACAAGGAAGAGAATCAATTGACTGATACTGCTGACGTTGCGCAAAAGATCGTCGATTTTATGAATGAAGAGCATAATTTTCATGATGTCTTACAGGATGTAAGGCAATTTTAAACTAGACTATCAGGGTATGAAATATTTTATTGCAATACGATTCCAATATTAATGGGTAAAAGAGAACGCTTCTTTTTTATTATCCTTGTTTTGGCTTTAGCAACTATAAAGGCTACTGCGCAAGAAATCGTGATCGAGAGAAAGTCCGAGGCAGATTCCGTTCGATCTACTTACATCCAACCGTATGATCAATACTTTAATGTCAATACGTTTCTGGTAACCAAAGGCCTTGGTTTTAATATGCGACCCCGGAGTAGTGACCTGCCTGCGCTCGATTATGCGCCAAACGGGAGCGGTTTTTTTGGTTTTGGGGCTTTTATCTTTGATTTGGGCATTAGCGTGGCTTTTAAATTTCCTTCATCTTTCCAAAGGAGTACCGCAATCTATGGCAAGACTGATTTTTTTGATTTCCAGGGCAATGTGTATGGTAAGCAATGGAACTTTGACCTCGCTTACCAAAAATATCAGGGTTTTTACCTGGGAAATCCCTTTGTGCTAGCACCTGTCTGGAGGCCAACTGATGCACTCCCAGTTCGTCGAGACCTGGAAATTTCCAATGCATTGGCTAACGTGATTTATGTTTTTAACCCCAATAAATTCTCTTTGCGGTCGTCCTATAACTTATCCGAAAGGCAACGCATAAGTGCCGGTTCATTTATTTTCATGACTTCTATCAATAGATTTGCTATCAAAAGCGATTCAACGCTGGTTCCTTACCAGATTCGGGATCGGTATCCGCAGGGAACGAATTTGCAGAATGGCAGGTTTACCAGCTTATCCTTTATGCCCGGCTATAGTCATAATTTCGTGGTCAAAAAGTTTTTTTTCAATGTCACGATAGCCGCTGGAGCAGGCCTGCAGAATCAAAAATACACCATTGATGGTAGGGCTGATAGGCGAGTAACGATAGAGCCAAAATATAACATCAGAGGAGCAGCAGGCTATGACAATGAGCGATTCTTTACGGGCTCTTACTTTATATATCAACAATCCAGGATATCAGTCGAAAACCTGCATTTAGACGCAAATTCAGGCAACTTCCGGGTTTACGTGGGTTACCGGTTCAAAAAATTCGGTATCTTTGAAAAATACTCCATTAATGATGTATTAGACCGGATATCTTCTAAGATTTTTCCTTCCAAAAAAGACTAACTTTTATTTTTTGGAAAATCATAGAGCACAAGCTTCCCCTCCGACGTGCCTATTTTATCCCAGTATTCGGTGAATGAAACGGCATAAATGCCACACGTAGGAAGATTTGCCAGCTGAAAACTTCCAATTTGATTTGCTAAATCAGTTAACCCTGGATTGTGGCCGAAGAGCATCACATTTTTTTCATTCTCATGCAGCTTTCCAAGTATTTTCAGGATCTTGTCAGCACCGGCGTGATATAGGTCAGGCGTTATTTTGAAGTTCGCCTCAGAAACATGAAGCGTTTCGGCAAATATCCTGGCTGTATCCAATGCTCGTCTCGCGCTACTGGTGAGGATAAGGTGGGGCTTAAAACCTGCTTTTTGCAATCGTTGGGCCATATCTGGCGCATCGATTTTGCCCCGTGCATTCAGTGGACGGTCGTGGTCAGACAAATTTTCAAACGCCCAACTCGATTTTGCGTGCCTTACAATAAATAGTTTTTTCATAGCCTGTGCTATTTTATTGAACCACAAAATGGGCTCCCATAGTTTCAGGGAAGGTAAAAATCAAAAACAATATCATTCATACATTTAAAATGCGATAGCGGGCATTTTTGGTACCCTGTTTTGGCACATGGCCTGCAATTCAGCTTGTTATTTTCAAAAACAGTAAACTTGGTTTTAAACGGATATTCACCAAACGATGGGATAGTATTTCCCCAAATTGAAAAGATATTCTTCTTGAATGCCGCTGCTATGGCAATATAGATACTATCGTGGGTAAATATGTGCGAGGCATGTTGGATAAGGTGGGCTTCCTGGTTCATATTTAGTTTACCCACCATATTTAGTATCTGTGCCTTTTTGTTCATTTCAAGTAAGCCTTCTTCAAGATGCTCATGAGCAGTTTTCCGCTCAAAAAAATCGTAAATTAAGGCAGCGGTCTTTTCATCTTCCTGCCCCCCGATTAAAATAATGGGCTTATTGATTTTGTCACAAAGCTCAATCATCCGTTTCACAGGCAATTTTCGGGTAAAGTAAGCTGCGCCAATAGCAAAAACAACACACGATGCCCTATGAGTTTCCGGAAGCCATTCTGTTGGAACCGTATCTCGTTCAGGAATAAAATAATCCAATCCAAGGGAGTCCGGCTCGATGCCTAACTTATGCACAGCTTCAAAATGCCTAAAAACAATATGTTTGTTGGGCAGACGATTGTGTTTGAAACGCACCATCAGCCACTTCTTAAAATCTATTTTTTCAGTAGCAAAAGTAGCCTTTCCAAGCAAAAGCGAGACCAGCCGACTTTGTTGACTATATTGCAAGTCGATAACCTGATCGTAATCTTCAGCTCTTAATTTTCTAATAAGCGCATATCGCCCTACATTATCAGTAATTATTTTTTTGATATAGGGGTTTTCTTCCAGTAGAAAGTCGAATTTATGCCGTGTGCTGTAGTGGATTTCTACCGGTTCCAGTTGTACCTTCAACGCCCTCACGATAGGCGTGGTATGGAGGACATCCTGAAGAGAACCATAGCAAATGACAAGAATTTTCTTCATGCTTATTTTTTAAGAGCAGATTTTCTTCTTTGGATAAAATGGGCCTCTATGGCGTCTTTAGACAAACAATTAAATGTCATATCTTTTGTCAAACCTCCCTTTCTAGCCACGTTTACGCCGTAGGCCATATGGCGGATATTCAATTTATCGTGGGCGTCTGGATTAATGCTGATCATTACCTCTTTTTGTATGGCGTAATTGATCCACTCCCAGCCGACATCCAGCCTCCGGGGGTTTGCATTTACTTCCAGCACCACACCATAAGCGGCACAGGCGTCAATCACCGCTTGATGATCTACAGGATACCCTTCGCGCCGTAAAAGCTGCCTACCAGTCATATGGCCCAGAATGGTGGTGTAGGGGTTGGCAATCGCCTTGACAAGCCTGTCGGTTGCCTTGGTGATATCCATCCCCAGATTAGAATGTATAGAAGCCACTACAAAGTCAAAGGTTTGCAGTACTTCATCCGGATAATCCAGAGAGCCGTCATTTAAAATGTCAGATTCTATCCCTTTAAAGATATGGAAGGGTGCCATCTTTAAATTTAAAGCGTCAGCTTCTTCCTGCTGTTTTCTTACCCTATACTCATCCAGGCCATTGGCATAGAAAGCGGCCTTGCTGTGGTCTGAAATACCAAAATACGCAAACCCGGCATCTTTGCAATACTGCGCAATTTCTTGCAGCCCATTTTTACCATCGCTATAGGTGGAGTGGTTGTGCAGTACGCCTTTCAGATCCTCAAACTTCACCAGGTTAGGCAAAGCCTTTGTTTGTGCCAGATGAATCTCAAAAGTCCCCTCCCTTAGTTCAGGCTCAATATAATCCATGCCGGCGAATGCATAGGCAGCTTCTTCACTCTTTACCGATTGATTTGCGAGGGTTCCCAATAAATGCTGTCCGTTTGCAAGCATCACAGAAAGGTGAGCGCTGGACCCTGTATGCAATATTAAGTCCTTGTAAAAACATTCCTTTTTACAAAGCAGGATTTCTACAGCAATGCCAGAAACCGGGTGCGTTCCTCTAAAACTAAAGGGGCCGGACGTGTTTTTATCCTGGACAAGAATTTCAGAACTTTCTAATACTTTCATGGTCTGCAACCGGTCGTCCGCGCCAAGAAGAAATTCAAGCACTTCTATCACTTCCAGCTTCCTTCTCAGGTGTCCTTTACCAGATACCAAAGCATCAGGAAAAGCTTTTCCCAGGTAATCTTCTACTTCTAATGCATGAATTTCTGCTTCTGCATATAATAACTTGCCGTGGTTGTCATTGGCATAAAGTAAGGCTTGCTTTATGCTCTCCTCCGTCTTATCTCCAAAGCCCTTTAGTTTGCAGATCTTTTTATCATAGCATGCCTGTAATAGATCCGCCGTGGTCTCTATCTTTAATTCCTTCCAGATTACTTTGATTTTTTTTGGCCCCAGTCCCTTTATCTGCAGCATATCTACTACACCGGGAGGTGTAATGGCTGATAGGTCCTGTAGCAGGCTGAAGTTCCCGGTTATATTAATATCATGAATATTGGAGGCAATGCTCTTTCCAACACCTTCAATTTTGTTGAGTTCGTCCAATGACAGACTACTAAGAGACTGGTTTAGCCGTTCCAGGTTAAAGACTGCATTGTTATAGCTTTTTATCTTAAACTCGTCTTTGCTACTTTCCGCATGGAGTTCCAATAAAGATGCTGTAATTTTAAGAAGTTTTACAATTTCCCGATTATCCAATGGCATTCTATTTTTATAGGTAAAGTAATTCAGGACTGGTGTACAATAAAAACTTTTTTACGTTATACCGATATTATACTGAAATTTATCATAATTTTCTTATCATAAAAACTGTTATTGCTAGAAGGCATTGTTGAAGGATAAAGTTTTCACCTTCATCGAAATTTACTGTATGAAATATTGGTTGGTAAAGTCGGAGCCTGAAACTTATGCGTGGTACGATTTAGTAGAAAAGCGGGAAGCCAGCTGGGATGGAATTCGGAATTTTCAGGCGAGGAATTTCATGAAAGAGATGGCCGTTGGCGACCGGGTGCTATTTTACCACAGTGGAAAGGAGAGGGCTGTTGTCGGTATTGCAGCGGTAAGTAAAGCAAGCTATGCTGAACAAGGTTATGAAAATGAGTGGGTGGTTGTAGACCTTAAGGCGGGGAAAGGCCTGAAGAAACCGGTAACGCTGGCAATGATTAAACAAAATGACAAGCTCCATCAAATCTTATTGGTAAAGCAATCCAGACTTTCAGTGATGCCGCTTCCGATGGAAGCGTTTCAGGAAATATTAAATATGAGCACTACATGAAAAATATCAATAGATTGCCTGTCATTGGCAGCGTAAATGGCTTGGTCCTACTGCTGATTCTATTACTTACACTTTATGTTATTCCTGGCTCAGCACAGATTAGTCAGACAAAACGGGTAGAACTTCCACTTGAACAAAGTGCAAATTATTACTACCTCATGTCAGCAGAAGAAAGGGGATTGTTGGCTTTTCGTGAAACCAAGGAGAAAACTGCAAAAGGCGACTATGTCTGGGAGTTTATCCAGTTCGATACTTCTCTGAATGAACAGTGGAAAAAGAACTATACCATCGACCTCAACCAGGAATTTGTCGGTTATGACTATTGCCAGAATAATTTCTATTTACTCTTTAAACGCGGGCCGTACAAAGATCCTGACTATACAGTTTTAAAATTTGACCTCAATGATGGTGATACAAGTATGTTTCATATCAGGGAGATTATACCTGTAGAATTGTCAGACTTCAATGTTGTAGGCAATGCCGCCATACTTTCCGGGCAGATAAACAATCGGGCGGCGGTGATCCACTACGATATGTCCGACAAGAAGATCAAAGTACTTCCTGGCTTGTATAAAAACCACACAGAAATACTTCAGGTAACTGTGGATGATGAAAACAATACTTTTAACCTGATCAATACTGAACGAACCATCAACAGAAAAAATACGGTAAGCCTGAAAACATTTAATGAAAATGGTGAGCTGCTAAGGAGTGACATCCTCGTTTCACCACAGGATGTAAGCCTGATCAGTGGCGCCTCGACGAGTTTCGATGAAGAAAATCAGCTGGTCGCTGGTACTTATGCCCAGGATAACTCCAATTATTCCAGAGGCTTTTATATTGCCCGATTGGATGAAGACGGACAGCGCGATTTGCAGCAATATAACTTTGGTGAGCTTGAGAACTTCTTTAGCTATATGAAGTCGAAGCGGCAGCAGCGGATTAAAGAAAAAATCGCGAAGCGAAAAAAACAAGGTAAAAAGTTACGCTTCAATTATCGGCTATTGGTACATGACATTTTGGAACGAGATGGTAATTATATTTTACTTGCCGAAGCATATTACCCCAAATATGACAATGAAAGCAGGTCGTTGATGCCCTATGATTACCGTAATCGAAATCAACTGGCAGAAATGAATTTTACAGGTTACAAGTACACACATGCTATTGTCGTAGGCTTCGATAAGTCTGGTAAGTTGTTGTGGGACAACAGCTTTGAGATCAACGATTTGGAAAGTTATCGACTGGAGAAATTTGTGAAAGTGGGTGTCGACCAGGATAAGATAGTGCTGCTTTACGTTTATGAAAATGTCGTGCGTTCGAAAATCATCAGAGGGAATGAGGTTTTGGAAGGAAAGGCTTTCAATGATATCAAACTGAAATTTGAAGATGATGTGGTAAAAAACAATGATTTTAAAGTGGGTGGTTTGGAAAAGTGGTATGACAAATACTTTTATGTGTACGGCGTACAAACCATAAAAAGCAGCAGAACGGTAGACAAAGAAGGCAACAGGCAGGTCTTTTTTATCAATAAGATCACCTATGACTAATGGATATGCAGCAAAAATCAATCTTTATAAACCATTTTTTATAGCTCATATTTGTCTATATTTGCCCCATTCATGGAGCAGAAAAGACTCATATTAGATAGTCCTTTACTTGAGATTACCATCAGCAGGCTGTGCCAGCAGCTTATTGAGCAGCATCATATGTTTGAAGATACGGTGATACTGGGTATGCAGCCCCGGGGTATCTTTTTAGCAGAACGAATAAAAACGAAACTCGAATCTCTATTAGCCATACACATTCCTATAGGTTACCTGGATACCACCTTTTATCGCGACGATTTTAGAAGAAGGAATGCACCTCTAAAAGCAAATGCCACTAAAGTTCCCTTCATCATAGAAGATAAGAAGGTGATCTTGATTGATGATGTGCTTTATACCGGGAGGTCGGTAAGGGCAGCGATGGATGCAATGATCGCTTTTGGGAGGCCGAGAAAGGTAGAGTTGTTAGCGCTCGTAAACAGAAAATATAGTCGCGACTTACCCATCGAACCTGATTATGTTGGCCGCCATGTAAACACATTGGCCTCGCAACGTGTGCTGGTAGAATGGAAAGAGCAAGGGGCAGCGAGTGATCATATTTGGTTAATCAATAAGCAGGATTTATAAATGCAGCAGCTAAGTTCCAGACACTTATTAGGTATAAAAGGGCTTACTCCCGAAGATATTGAATTGATATTTGAAACTGCAGATACTTTCAAGGAAGTTATCAACCGACCCATTAGGAAGGTGCCATCGCTGCGGGATGTGACCATCGCCAACATATTTTTCGAGAATTCAACCCGTACCAAGCTGTCTTTTGAGCTGGCAGAGAAAAGATTGTCTGCCGATGTAGTCAACTTTTCTTCGTCAAATAGCTCGGTTAAAAAAGGAGAAACGCTGTTGGATACAGTCAATAATATTCTGGCAATGAAAGTTGATATGGTGGTGATACGGCATTCGAGCCCGGGTGCACCACATTTTTTAGCACGGCACATCAATGCCAATATCATCAATGCGGGAGATGGTACCCATGAACACCCAACACAGGCCCTGCTGGATGCATACTCTATCCGCGAAAAGCACGGTAGCGTAGCCGGTAAGAAGGTAGCTATCATCGGAGATATTTTACATTCGCGTGTCGCATTGTCCAACATATTTGCCCTGCAGAAATTAGGTGCTGACGTAATGGTGTGCGGTCCCAATACTTTATTGCCGAAATATATAGCTCATTTGGGGGTAAAAGTAGAGTTGGATGTAAAAAAAGCATTGCAATGGTGTGACGTTGCCAATGTCCTTCGCATTCAACTGGAGCGGCAACAAATCAAATATTTCCCTTCATTAAGAGAATATGCGCTTTATTTTGGTATCAATAAGAGATTACTGGATTCGTTAGACAAAAAGATTACCATAATGCATCCAGGCCCTATCAATAGGGGAGTAGAATTGAGCAGTGATGTGGCAGATTCTGAACATTCAATCATCATGAACCAGGTAGAAAACGGGGTGGCCATACGTATGGCTGTGTTGTACCTCCTTGCCGGAACGAGTAATGAAAAAAAACAGGTTAATAAATAGGAAATAACTCTTAGAACCACGTATAACCAATAATTAAGATGACTGTTGAAACTTGATCTTGTTTCAGGCTGTTATCTACAAACAATCAACCAAATTATGTACTACAATTCAATCATCGAAACCATTGGTAATACACCACTGGTGAAGTTAAATAAAGTGACTAAGGGTATCAAGGGCACTATTCTTGCCAAGGTGGAATATTTCAATCCAGGTAACTCCATGAAGGACAGAATGGCCTTGAAGATGGTCGAAGATGCCGAGAAAAGTGGGCTTTTAAAACCAGGCGGAACGATCATAGAGGGAACCTCCGGAAACACGGGAATGGGCCTAGCACTGGCTGCTATATCAAAAGGATATAAATGCATCTTTACCATGTCCGACAAGCAGTCGCAGGAAAAAATTGATATTCTTCGCGCAGTAGGCGCAGAGGTGATGGTATGTCCTACCAATGTTACGCCGGATGATCCAAGATCTTACTATTCTGTAGCCCGAAAGCTAAATAAAGATATTCCCAACTCATTTTATCCAAACCAGTATGACAATATGTCGAATACTGCGGCACATTATGAGACGACGGGGCCTGAAATCTGGGAGCAGACCGAAGGTAAAATCACACATTATGCCGCCGGTGTAGGTACCGGCGGATCGATGTGTGGTGTTTCAAAGTATCTAAAAGAACAAAAATCATCGTTGATTTCTGTGGGAATTGATACGTACGGCTCGGTCTTCAAGAAGTACAAGGAGACTGGCGTCTTTGATGAAAATGAAGTGTACCCTTACCTGACAGAAGGTATTGGCGAAGATATTCTTCCAAAAAATGTAAATTTTGACCTGATCGATACGTTTGTGAAAGTCACTGATAAAGATTCGGCGATCATGACGCGTAGGCTGGCACGTGAAGAAGGCCTGTTTGTAGGCTGGTCATGCGGTTCTGCCGTGTTTGGAGCCCTGGAGTATGCAAAGGAGCATCTGAAAGAGGATGATGTGATGGTCATCATTCTTCCTGACCACGGTACGCGCTATTTGGGAAAAATCTACAACGACAACTGGATGAAGGATCATGGCTATCTTGAAGCCAGGGAATTTGCCTCCGCAAAAGATATCATCAACAAGAAGAATGGCAATGGAAAACTTGTAACTATTTCGAAGGACACCAAGGTGGGCGATGCTATCCGCATCTTCAATCAGGAAGGTATTTCTCAGATTCCGGTTATTGATGAAGGTAATTATGTGGGGAGCTTGATGGATGCGCGGATATTGAATAAACTTATTGAAGACCCTACTTTGAAGGAAAAGGATGTTTCGGAAGTTATGGACAAATCTTTTCCTTTTGTATCCATGAATAATACAGTAGACGTGTTATCTTCTTTAATCGATAAGGACAACCCTGCGCTGCTGGTCAGAGATGATGATAATGAAGTGCATATCATCACAAAGCATGACTTATTGATGGCTATGACTAATTGATGCAATAGTTTTGACAAAAAAAGCAACCATCGGGTTGCTTTTTTTTGATATGATGGTGGCAAGCGTTTATTTGCCAGGGTTAACATTACTGGATTCTATTACTTCTACGCCCTCGGGATTAAGTTCTACTATTTCGTACCCTAATCGTTCTTAGCCGGGCAACATTTTATCTTTATCCCCCACAACGACAATATGCATTTTATCGGATGGAAGATGTTTTTTTGCCAACTTATCGATTTCCTGCTTGGTCATGCTTTGAAGGATTTGCTGTCGTTTTTGTACAAAGTCTTTCTCCAGATCATATTTTACAATAGTATTTAGGAAGCCCGCCTTCTGGTATGGCGTCTCATATTTTCTGGCATCGCTTTGTTCGATAGAACTTTTCATAAAGGAAAGCTCATCACCCACTATGTGAAAATAAAAAAATATGTTTTTAAACTTTTCACTAATCAGGCGTTTATATTGCAATATGATAAAAAAAGAGGCCTTGGTCGTTCTGTAATTGCCGATTTTTCAATTTTATCGTGTAATTTTTTTATCTTGGATATATTTAATACTTTCAACCTTACATTTTTTAACCACAATTCATGCCAAAAATTTTGCCAAAGTTTGAAAAACTATTGGTTGCCAATCGGGGGGAAATTGCTATAAGAGTACTCAGAGCTGCATCCGAATTAAAAATCCCAACCGTTGCTATTTATACATATGAAGACAGGTATTCGCTACATCGGTATAAAGCAGATGAAGCTTACCAGATCGGTAAAAACGACGATCCACTCAAGCCGTACCTTGATATTGAAGAAATTATAAGGCTTGCCAAGCAATACCACATTGATGTTATCCACCCGGGTTATGGCTTCCTTTCTGAAAACGTAAACTTTGCCAGGCGTTGTAAAGAGGAAGGTATCGTCTTTATAGGCCCCGAGCCCGAAGTTATGCAGCAGCTGGGCGACAAAGTAGCCGCAAAAAAGATAGCTATACAAGCCGGAGTTCCTGTGATTGAGGACAGCCATGAGGACCTTGAATCGGTAGAAATGGCCATGTCGGAAGCAAAGCGGATAGGATTTCCTGTGATGGTGAAAGCGGCAGCTGGAGGTGGTGGAAGAGGAATGCGGGTGGTACGAAAGGAGCAAGACCTGGAGAAGTCATTTTCCGAAGCAAAGAATGAGGCGAAAAATGCCTTTGGGGATGATACCATCTTCCTGGAAAAATATATCGATCAGCCCAAGCACATCGAGGTGCAGATTATGGGCGATAACTATGGCAATATCGTACACCTGTATGAGCGGGATTGCTCGGTGCAGCGGCGTTTTCAAAAAGTAGTGGAAATTGCGCCCTGCGTGAGTTTATCTGAACAGGCCAGGCAGCAACTCTATGACTATGCCCTTAAAATTACGAAGCATGTCAAGTACAATAACGTCGGCACGGTAGAATTTTTGGTCGATAAAGACGAAAATATATTTTTTATTGAGGTTAACCCACGAATCCAGGTAGAACATACCATTACAGAAGAGGTAACAGGTATTGATATTGTAAGGTCTCAAATACTCATTGCTATGGGGCTTCAGCTTTCTGATCCTCATATTTTTATCAACAGCCAGGAAGATATCCAATGCAATGGTTTTGCCATTCAATGTAGGGTTACCACAGAGGATCCCTCCAATGGCTTTAAACCTGATTATGGGACCATCATTGCTTATAGAAACGCTGGAGGTTTTGGAATCAGGCTCGATGAAGGTAGCTCGTATCCTGGCGTAAAAATTTCCCCATTCTTTGATTCGATGCTGGTGAAGGTTTCTGCTTCCGGTAGAACATTGAAAGGTGCTGCACAACGCTTGCACAGGACATTGCGCGAGTTTAGGATCAGGGGGGTAAAAACCAATATTGGGTTTCTTGAAAATGTAATCTCCCACCCCACATTCTATAATGGTCAGGCCACGGTAAAATTTATCGATGACCATCCTGAGCTATTTGATATTCCTCAAAAGTTTGACCGTGGTACGAAAATCCTCCGTTATCTCGCTGATGTCACTGTAAATGGAAATCCTGATATTAAACAAAAGGAAGATGGTAAAGTATTTAGGCAACCTAAAGTGCCTGAATTTGATAAGTATGGCAAAGTGCCTGCCGGGACGAAGGATAAACTAAAGGAGTTGGGCCGGGATGGCTTCATTAGCTGGTTAAAAGACACCAGAGAAATACAGTATACCGATACAACTTTTCGGGATGCACACCAGTCGCTGCTCGCCACACGCGTGCGCACCTTAGATATGCTGAAGGTAGCTAATGGCTTTGCCAAAAATCATCCGCAGGTGTTTTCGATGGAAGTTTGGGGCGGCGCCACCTTTGATGTAGCCATGCGTTTCCTTCACGAAGATCCATGGCTACGCCTGAAGCTGATCAGGGAGGCCGTTCCGAATATTTTGCTGCAAATGCTTATCAGGGGGTCAAATGCTGTAGGTTATAAAGCCTACCCCGATAACCTAATTGAAAGATTTATTGAAGTGGCCGGTAATACCGGCATTGACCTGTTCAGGATATTCGACTCGTTGAACTGGGTTGAAGGGATGAAGATAAGCATTAAAGCTGTGCGAGAGCGAACAGAGGGGTTGGCAGAAGCTTCAATTTGCTATACAGGCGATTTGTTGGACAAAAATAACACGAAATACTCCATTCAGTACTACCTCGACCTGGCGCGCCAACTGGAGGATGAGGGTGCCCATATTCTCGCCATTAAAGATATGGCTGGTTTGCTAAAACCTTATGCTGCCTCTCTGCTCGTGGCAGAATTAAAGAAAGCCGTGCATATTCCTATTCATTTACATACCCACGATACATCGTCCATTCAGTCCGCCACCTACTTGAAAGCAATTGAGGCTGGTGTCGATATTGTCGATGTTGCTTTAAGCTCAATGTCGGGTCTTACCTCACAGCCAAGCTTTAATTCTATCGTAGCGATGATGCAGGAGCAAGAAAGGGAGCAGAAATTTAATCTCTCATCCCTCAATGATTACGCTAATTATTGGCTGGATGTTCGTGAATATTATTATCCTTTTGAATCGGGACTAAAAGCAGGTACGGCTGAAATCTATGACCATGAGATACCAGGAGGGCAATATTCGAACTTGCGACCTCAGGCTATAGGACTTGGACTTGATCATAAATTTGAACAGATCAAAAAAAATTATACTGTAGTCAATAAGCTTTTTGGCGACCTGGTCAAAGTGACGCCTTCGTCAAAAGTAGTCGGAGATATGGCCTTGTTTATGACGTCTAATAACTTGACTGCGGAGGATGTGATGGAGAAAGGTAATACCTTATCTTTTCCCGAATCGGTCGTAAGTCTTTTTAAAGGTGATCTTGGCCAACCCTATGGCGGCTTCCCTGAAGAATTACAGAAAATGGTACTGAAAGGCGAGAAGCCCTTTACTGACCGGCCTAACGCACATCTTGAAGCGGTGGATTTTGACGCTGAATTTGAAGGTTTTAAACGGCAGTTCGATGAGGGCGTGACCTTCACTGACTTCCTGTCTTATATGCTTTACCCGAAGGTTTTCAAAGACTATTATGAAAAGCGGCAGCAATACGGCAATGTAATGCCGTTGCCGACCTTGCCATTTTTTTATGGCATGGAAAACAACGAAGAGGTTTTGGTGGAGATCGGTGATGGTAAAACGATCATTGTAAAAATGCTGTATGTATCGTTACCCGACGAAAGTGGAATGCGAACAGTTTCATACGAACTTAACGGGCAAACACGGCGTGTAAAAGTAAGGGACACGACATTTAAAGCAACCAAAGCATTGCACCAAAAAGCCAGAGAAGAAAATGAAATCGGTGCTCCACTACAAGGAAAACTCGCCCAGGTATTAGTAAAAAAAGGCGATCAGGTAAAAGAAAACCAGGTACTTTTTGTAATAGAGGCTATGAAAATGGAGACATCCATAGCAGCACCCTATGCAGGTACCGTCAAGGAAATCATTCTACCAGCAGGAGAAATGGTTGAACAGGATGACCTGGTTATTGCAATGGAGGCATAGCATAGTACCCATTATCTATTGGAATGCCATTTTTCTTGAGACGGAAAAATGGCATTTTTTTTCACAATAGGTTTTATTCCGCCACCAGTTTCTCCACGGCCTGTTCCATTTGATCGAAATGAAAGGCTTCAAATGTCTCTTGAAATAACCCGCGTATTTCATTCAGACAAAGATTGCCGATGCTACCTTCGTGGGTGTGAATGACATTTTCAGGTTTTTGAAATTGCCCGTTTTCTATTTGCTGCCCAATTATTATGTAAGCATCTCTGAAGGGAGTGCCTTCCAGCACCAGCTGATTTACTGCGTCTACACTATACAGATAGGTGTATTTCGGATCGTTAAGAATATTTTCATGTACTTTGATATGCTGCAGCATATAAGTGGCTATCGTCAGGCAGTCTTTTAGTTCCTGGAATGCAGGCAAGAAACTTTCTTTCAGAATTTGCAGATCGCGATGATACCCGGACGGTAGGTTTGTAATTAGCAACGCTATTTCGTTGGGCAAAGCCTGGATTTTATTGCATTTCGCCCGTATCAATTCAAATACATCAGGGTTCTTTTTGTGGGGCATAATGCTCGATCCGGTGGTCAGATGATCCGGAAAGGAGATGAAGCCAAAATTCTGGTTCACATACAGGCAAACATCCATCGCCATTTTTGCGAGCGTAGCGGCGATAGAAGAAAGGGCTGCACTGATGTTTTTCTCAGTTTTCCCCCTGCTCATCTGCGCATAAACCACATTATAATTTAGTGTTTCAAAGCCTAAAAGCTCGGTGGTCATCTGCCTGTTCAGTGGAAAGGACGAACCATAGCCCGCTGCAGACCCTAAAGGATTTTTATTCGCCATCTTGAAGGCTGCAAATAGCATCCACATATCGTCGGCGATGCTTTCGGCGTATGCACCAAACCAAAGGCCAAAGGATGAGGGCATGGCAATTTGCAGATGCGTATAACCTGGAAGCAAAGTGCTCTTATGTTGCTCGCTTAGCGTAAGCAGGAGCTCAAAAAGGTCCTTACAAAGCAGCGCGGTGTCATGGATACCTTTTCTGGTAAAGAGTTTTAAATCAAGTAAAACCTGATCGTTCCTCGAGCGGCCGCTATGAATTTTTTTTCCAGTATCGCCTAACTTCCGGGTTAACATCAGTTCCACCTGGCTATGCACGTCTTCCACCCCTTTTTCTATCGTAAAACTGCCTGTTTGGATGTCGTGGTAGATAAGCTTTAATTCCCGCAGTATTTCTTCAAGTTCAGATTTGGACAATAGTCCGATGCTTTCAAGCATGATGGTATGGGCCATAGATCCGAGCACATCAAATTCAGCTAATAGCAAGTCGAGCTCCTGGTCTTTACCGATAGTAAATGCTTCCACTAATTGATTTACATCTTCTTTTTTTTGCCAGAGCTTCATAAGATTTCTTTTTTAGTATTTTAGATCATGCCATTACAGTAGCACCTTGGTTCAAACACTTACGATTGAATGACCACCTCTTTCAAAATGGTTATGTATTTTTCTATACCCTCTTCGATATCTTTTACATAGACAAATTCATTGGCCATATGTGATCGCTCAGAATGTCCGGGGCCCATTTTCAACGAGGGTATATCCAGCAATGCCTGATCGGAGGTAGTAGGGGAGCCATATGGCTTACCACCATGCTTGATACCTGCCTTGACGATGGGGTGATTTTTATCAATGGACGACGGCTTCAGTCGGATGGAACGTGGCTTGACTTCTGAGACAATATTTTTACGGATTGTTTTTAATATTTCTTCACTACTATATTGCTCTGTCAGGCGTACATCGACCACAAATTCGCAGGTGGCGGGAACTACATTATGCGCTAGCCCCGCATGGATAACGGTGACGGACATTTTCACTGGTCCCAGATAAGGAGAAATTTTTTCAAAGCGGTATTGCTGAAACCAGTTGATGTCGTGTATAGCTTTGTATATAGCATTTTCTCCCTCTTCCCGGGCGGCATGGCCTGCTTTTCCTATCGCAATGCAATCAAGTACCATCAATCCTTTTTCCGCGATGGCCAAGTGCATTTCTGTAGGTTCGCCAACAATGGCAAAACTTAACGGACCTAAAGCAGGGAGAACAATCTCCAGGCCTTGTTTTCCAGAAATCTCTTCCTCTGCTGTAGCAGCAATAATTATATTGTAGCGGAGGTTGCGCTGCTCATAAAAATAGCAAAATGCCGCTAATAGTGAGACCAGGCATCCTCCGGCATCGTTGCTACCCAATCCGAAGAGCTTGCCTTCTTTATGAATAGGATTGTAGGGGTCGTTGGTATAGCCTGGATTCGGCCGTACTGTATCGTGATGAGAATTTAAGAGTATTGTGGGCTTTGCCGGATCGAAATGAAAATTTTTTGCCCATATATTGTTTTTAATCCGGTAGGTTACCACTTGCTTTTTTTCAAGGAATTGCTGAATTAGATCAGCCGTCTTATCTTCTTCTTTGCTAAAAGAGGGTGTCTTAATGAGTTCTTCAAGCAAAGTAATAGCCTCTTTTATAAGTTGGTGTGTCATATCTATAAACTTAATGATGTACCCGATTTCACGCCTTCCAACACAGAAGCGATCCGGTTTGCGTGGCAAATGGTGACCGCTTTTACGCCGGTTTCAAGCGCGAGAAATGCGTTGTCGAGCTTTGGTTTCATGCCCTCTGCGATAATACCATCCTTTTTCAACTGGAGGTAATGTTCGCGATTTAGGTGCGGGATAACGGACTCTTTATTGCTAAAATCGGCCAAAACTCCATTTAACTCAAAACAATATACCAGATGAACATCGGCTATTTCAGCCAGCGCCGATGCAATAGCGGAAGCTATTGTATCGGCATTGGTGTTGAGTATCTGCCCCTTTCCATCATGGGTAAGGGGGGCGCAAACTGGTGTCAGGCCTAAAGTGATCAGGTCTAATAGCCGCTGTGACTTTACTTCAACCACATCCCCGACAAAACCGAAATCCACACCATTTTGAACGGGTCTCCTGCTGGAGGTGACAATATTGGCGTCAGCGCCTATCAAGCCCAAAGCATCGCATCCGTGATGTTGAAGTAAGCTTACTATATTTTTATTAACGAGGCCACCATACACCATGGTTACCATGCGTAGCGTATCGGCATCTGTAACCCGTCGGCCATCCAACAAGGTGGGTTTCAATCCCATCTGCTGGCCTATTTCTGAGGCAATTTTGCCTCCGCCGTGAACCAGGATTTTATTTTGCCCAACAGCGGCAAAATCCGCCAGAAAACGATACAGATCGCCCTCCTGGTCAATTACGTTGCCGCCTATTTTGATGATGTAAATCTGCTTCAAAATATTTTATTTATACTGGCACCGCCAGCTTATAATTGAGTTGAACTGTCTAAAATGCTTTTTAATACTGCCTGAGCAGCATATAGCCGGTTGGCAGCCTGTTGGATCACAATAGACTGGGCGCCATCCAACACTTCATCATGCACGACTACGTTACGCCTTACAGGTAGGCAATGCATAAAATGTGCATGATTGGTTAACTTCATTTTATCATTGGTAATCATCCAGGAAGGATCTTTTGACAAAATCTTGCCATAATTTTCATAAGAAGACCAGTTTTTCGCATAGATGAAATCCGCATCTTCAAAGGCTTTTTGCTGGTCATATTCTATCGTGGCGGGTTGGCTAAATTGAGGAGCCAGTTCATACCCGGCAGGATGGGTTATTACAAAATCGACATCCGCCCGGTTCATCCACTGGGCAAAAGAATTCGGTACCGACTGCGGTAAAGCTTTTACGTGGGGTGCCCAGGTTAACACCACCTTAGGTCTTGCTTTTTTCTTTAGTTCCTCAATGGTCATTAGGTCTGCCAGAGATTGTAATGGATGAAGTACTGCAGACTCCAGGTTGACAATGGGTACCCCGGCGTATTTTATAAAACCATTAATTGTAACCTCTTTGTAATCCAGATCACGGTCTTCCAGGTTAGGAAAAGACCTAATGCCGATGATGTCGCAGTATTGGCCCATTACGGCAGCACCTTCTTTGATATGCTCTGCCTTGTTACCGTTCATTATGGCACCTTCTTCAGTCTCCAGGGCCCAGCCGTCTTTATCAAAGTTCATGATCATCACGTGCATACCCAGGTTCAAAGCGGCTTTCTGTGTGCTCAACCGTGTTCTCAGGCTGGGATTAAAAAATATTAATCCCAGGATCTTATTATTTCCGATCTGTGGCGTTGCATAGGGGTCATTTTTGTACTGGTTTGCCATATGCAGCAAAGCAGCCATATCTTCCACATCGTCGACGGATACAAAATTTTTCATTCTGTGGTAATTGGTAAATTAGGTCTTCATTAAATCATGAACTGACCTGACGAGAGCAAAGTAATATCCCTTCAGTGTCACGCCAGATCCTTTTTTAAAACATCTTCAAAAGCCTGTAAAAACCTGTCTAGCTGCTCCTTCTGAATGTTTAAGGCAGGAAGGATGCGGATGGTATTTTTATTGGATGAAGATCCTGTGAACATTTTATATTGATGCAATAGCTTATTTCTAATGTCGCTACACGGTTTGTCCAATTCTATGCCCACCATCAGGCCTAGCCCACGCACTTCTTTAGGCTGACTAAATTTCCTTAACTCCTGCATAAGATAAGTACCCATTTCTTCGGCATGCGCAACGAGATTTTCTTTTTCTATAACTTCCAACACTGCTATTCCAGCTGCACAAGCCAAATGGTTGCCGCCAAAAGTAGTACCCAGCATGCCATGTACCGCTTTAATTCCAGGATGAATAAGCACCCCTGCAATCGGGAAACCATTGCCCATTCCTTTAGCCGTAGTGATGATGTCGGGTCTGATGCCCGCATGCTGGTGCGCGAAGAACTGACCTGGCCTACCATAGCCTGATTGAACTTCGTCTAAAATAAGCACGGCGCCATATTGCGTACACCCTTCACGTAGCGTTTTCAGGAATGAGGCATCGGGTATATTTACGCCCCCTACACCCTGGATACCTTCAATAATAACCGCAGCTACATCTTCATTAAGATGCGCATTTAACGCCTCCTGATTATTAAAGGGGAGTGTGATAATAAAATCTGTTTTATTGACCGGGGCTTGCATCGAGGCACCATCAGTTGCAGCAACAGCCAGGGAGGTGCGCCCATGAAAACCTTTTGAAAATGTGATGATCTTTTTCCTTCCTGTATGAAAGGAAGCTAATTTTAAAGCATTTTCATTTGCCTCTGCTCCGGAATTGCATAAGAATAAAGCATAATCTGTATAGCCAGACAAGGCGCCGAGCTTTTCCGCCAGCGCTGCCTGAAGCGGTATCTGCACAGAATTCGAGTAAAAGCTTATTTTCTGCAGTTGAGTATTTATTTTATCTACGTAGTGCGGATGTGAATGGCCAATAGAAATTACAGCATGCCCCCCGTATAAGTCCAGGTATTCATCTCCATTTTTATCCCATAACACACTCCCTACGGCCTTTACGGGTTCAATATCGAAAAGCGGATAAACATCAAAATTATTCATATCTCTAATTTCTTAAATCTAAAATGCACCTGCTTTAAGTCGAAGCCCTGTCGATTCGTCCCAACCACATACCAGGTTCATATTGTGGACAGCCTGGCCTGAGGCTCCTTTTAATAAATTGTCGATGCAAGTGATGATCAAAAGCTGATCATCCTGTTTTTCGATATACACCAAAGCTTTATTGGTATTGACCACCTGTTTGAGATCCGGATTTTCTTTTGATACAATGGTGAAGGGGTGGTTTTGGTAATAATCCTCGTAAATCTTTATTGCCGCTGCCTCTGTCAAATCAGATGTCAGGTAAGATGATGCCAAAATACCGCGGGTAAAGTTACCTCGGTAAGGGATGAAATGTATTGCTTCAGCAAAATCGGGCTGTAGCGCCTTGACGGACTCCGTTATTTCTGCCAGGTGTTGATGCTTGAAGGCTTTATAAACCGAAATGTTATTATTGCGCCAGCTAAAATGAGCGGTGGGTGACAGGCTTTGTCCAGCACCAGTAGACCCTGTCATTCCGGATATATGAACAGGATTTTTTAATGCGTTTGCTGCTGCAAGGGGTAGCAGACCCAAGATAATGCAGGTAGCAAAGCAGCCTGGGTTAGCGATATACTGTGCCCCCTTTATTTTTTCTCTATTGAGCTCTGGTAAGCCATACAAAAAGTCTTCTCTATCGGCTTCGAGGCGGAAATCCTGACTCAGGTCAATCACAATGGTTTCTGCCATGGGGTTAGCGCCAAGGAATTTTCTACTTTCGCCATGGCCCATGCAAAGAAATACAATGTCTGCATTCCCTAAGGTGCCGGTAAACTGCAGGTCGGTGTCTCCTAAAAGGTCCGTATGAATAGATGTTACGGCTTTTCCGGCCTGGCTGTTGCTATGGATAAAGGAGATTTCTATAAATGGATGGTGTAGCAGTAGCCGAAGCAATTCACCTGCTGTATAGCCTGCTCCCCCTACGATGCCTACTGTTTTTTTACTGTCCATTTTTATTCATTTTGTGATAGATCATGGCTTGGTTTCCAGCAATTTTGGAAAAACCGCGGACGTCATCACCTGTCCAGGCATTGTTCATTTCCCCATATTTGCCAAATTCTGAAGACATCATATCATAAGGGGAGGTAATCCCTAAGATGTGAAACCTGTACGGCGCAAGCTGTACTTTTACCGTTCCGGACACATTTTTTTGTGTGTCTTCCAGAAATGCTTCGATATTGCGCATCACCGGGTCAAGAAATTGGCCTTCATGAACCAGATTGCCATACCAGGTTGCTAGCTGATCTTTCCAATACAACTGCCATTTCCCTAAAACATGCTTTTCAAGCGCATGGTGAGCCTTGATCAGCACCATCGGTGCAGCAGCTTCAAAACCAACCCTTCCTTTAATGCCAATAATGGTGTCGCCAACATGAATATCGCGTCCAATGGCAAATGGTGCTGCAATGGTTTGTAAATATTGGATGGCATGAACAGGGTTTTTGAAGGATTGTCCGTTAACCCCTTTTGGTTCCCCTTTTTCAAAAGTTAACGCTATGGTTTCTGGTTGCTCCTTCTTTAACGGGCTGGGAAAAGCATCTTCAGGTAAATATTGGTCTGATGTTAGCGTCTCCTTGCCACCCACCGAGGTTCCCCATAATCCTTTGTTGATCGAATACATCGATTTTTCCCAGCTTCCACCGACCCCATGCGCTTGTAGAAATTTAATTTCATCTTCCCTTGAAAGTTTATTATCCCGAATTGGGGTAATAATTTTTATTTCGGGGCAGATAATATTAAACACCAAATCGAAACGTACCTGGTCATTGCCTGCACCTGTACTTCCATGGGCAATATAATCTGCCTGTTGCGCCTTGGCATATTCACCGATGGCGAGTGCCTGGAATACTCTTTCGGCACTTACCGAGAGTGGATAGGTATTATTTTTTAAAATATTACCAAAGATTAAAAACCTGACGCACTCCTGATAAAAGGCGGGGGTTTTATCAATAGTCACATGCTCTTTTACCCCTAATTCTCCGGCTCTATCCGCTATTGCCTGTAACTCTTCATCATTAAATCCTCCGGTATTAACAATTGCTGAATATACATCAAGGCCTTGTGCTGATAAGTATTTGACACAATAAGATGTGTCTAAACCACCACTAAAAGCCAATACCACTTTTTTACCCATATATTAATTGTTTTAGCCGATTTGGCCTGATGAATTATTTTTAATCAAACGAACTATCCAAGCATATTGCTGATCTTCATCATAGAGAAAGAAATCAGCTCTTTGACATCTTTTTTGATAAAAAGTGCTTGTTTGATGCGGCTTAAGCTCTTATAGAAGCTTAAGTTTTTGATAAAGTACCACTTTTTTCTTTTTGCATCCAAAGGGTCATATAACATGCCCGTGCACAAGCAGTTTTTGTGCTCTTTTGCTGTCAATATCTCATAATTCACACAGCTGGAGCATCCTTTCCAGAAGTCTTTGTCATCCGTAAGTTCAGAAAAAGTGACAGGGTAATACCCAAGTTCCGAATTCAATTTCATAACAGGCAGACTGGTGGTCAAGCCAAAGACTTTGGCAAGAGGATATTTAGAACGAGATAAAGCAAATGCTTTTTGCTTAATGGCGCGGGCTGCCCCACTTTTTCTAAAATCGGGCATTACAATCAATCCCGAGTTGGCGACATATTTGCTGTGGCTCCATGTTTCTATATAGCAGAAGCCAACAAGTACGCCTTTTTTGGTGTACGCAATAATAGCTTTTCCCTCTTCCATCTTAAGCTTGACGTACTCCGGGCTTCTCCTGGCTATGCCGGTTCCTCGGGCTTTAGCGCTTTCTTCCATCTGGAAGCAGATTTCGTCGGCATAATGATGATGTGTTTTGTCGGCTATCTTTACAATAAAGTCGGACATGGGAATAATATATAGATTAGACTGATCAGATCAGTCGATGTTATTTTAAGGGATTTTCTTGGGGTATAGAACTACCGCGTAGGTAATTGCAAATGCAGCATAGACCTTACGGCCTCAAAACCAGTGTTAGAGGGGAATTGATTTCTCTACCAGGAGAGAACAAAGGATATGTTAGTGCGGTTTTGATTGCTTTTATTATTTGGGTCAAATGTATATAATAGAATTATACTACACAATGTTTTTAACTATTTTTTTTGTGATTATTTTGAAAATTCCCTATTTCATGGAATATTATTCGTCGTCGGGGAATTTTAAAGATAAATCCATCCTGGGAAAAGCGCTCCGATGATATTTTCTATGGCAGAACATCAAGCGGGAAAGTGCCTCCATCCAAGGTTTTGAGAATGAGCTGAACTTTTGCTTTTGATAAAGTTATTCCCTACATGGATAGATGCACCTCTCGATAGGCTATATAAGACTCATGTTTCGCACATTGATTTAAGGAAGTGAGAGGGGCATAAGCCTTCTCAGCGTTGCTAAAAGCAGGATTGGTATTTTCCGGTTCTAACTAATATCTTAAAAATTTCCGCGCCTGACCCCAGCGGGGTCAAATGTGATTAGCCACGGGTTTTGGCATAGCCATGCCTTTGGCGCAACCCGTGGTTAATGAAAGTTAGGATGTAGGTTTGGCGGAATTTTTGCCTTTTGAAGCAAAAATTGTGACAAAACGGATGCTGCGAAACTTGAGTATAAGCTAAGCAGCCTAATATGCCCTAATCATTTTACCCTCCATAAAATTGACAAATGCTTTATTGACGACTTTATTCCCACCCGGTGTAGGATAGTTGCCTGTAAAATACCAATCACCAGAATGGTTAGGGCAAGCTTTATGCAGGTTTTCGACGGTCTGGTATACCACTTCAACTTCGGCTTTCATACCGGGTGGCGTGACAATTTCACTAATTTTTCGGGATACCTGGTGATAGGTGAATGGATCGTATAATTCTTTCACATGGTTAATAACGCGCGGTTCATTTACGGAGCGCAAGCACTTTTCATACACTTCCTCGAGCAGGTTCTCGTTCCCGGTTTCCTTAAGTAGTTCCAGAACTGCTCTGAAAGCAATAAAATCTTTCATCTTTGACATGTCAATTCCATAGCAGTCGGGAAACCTGATCTGCGGAGCAGAAGAAACTACCACAATCTTTTTTGGTCTTAATCTGTCAAGCATTTTCAAAATGCTTTTTTCAAGCGTAGTGCCACGAACAATAGAGTCATCTATCAGCACAACGGTGTCCTGCTCTTTTTTTATAACCTCATAGGTTGTATCATAGACGTGCGCCACTAATTCATCGCGGTGTGCGTCGTCTGTTATAAATGTACGCAACTTAGCATCTTTGATAACGAGTTTTTCTATACGAGGCCTAAAGGAAAGTATTTGTTCAAGTGAATCAATATGCGGCTTCCCGTCGATAAAGATATCTTTTCTCTGGCTGATCAAATAATCTTCCAAACCGGCAGTCATCCCTAGAAAAGCTGTTTCCGCGGTATTCGGAATATAGGAAAAGACAGTATTTTTAAGGTCAAAATTGATCGACTTTAAAACCTGCGGGATCAATAATCTGCCCAGCTTCTTGCGTTCGTTGTAGATATCCGGGTCGGTGCCCCGTGAAAAATAAATTCTTTCAAAACTGCAAGACCGTTTTTCTATCTGATCGATAAAAGGATACTGGTCATAATCTCCGGCTTTATTAATAATCAAAGCATGACCTGGTTCAATTTCCTGTATTTGGTCATATTCTACATTGAATGCCGTTTTAATGGCCGGTTTCTCTGAAGCAACTACGACCACCTCATCATCGGCATAATAATAAGCTGGCCTGATGCCTGCAGGATCTCTTGCTACAAAAGCAGCACCATGGCCTGTCATACCAGCCATAGCATACCCGCCATCAAAATCTTTACACGATCTACGCAAAACCCGTTGCAGGTCCAGTTCGTGCTCTATGATGTCGGTAATTTCTTCGTTCGTATACTTGTCTTTGTATTTGTTGAAGATAAGTTGATTTTCTTCGTCCAGGAAGTGGCCGATTTTCTCCATCACCGTCACCGTATCCATCTTTTCTTTGGGGTGCTGGCCGAGTTTGATCAGGTTATCAAAAAGCTCATCCACATTGGTCATATTGAAGTTACCTGCGACAACCAGATTTCTGCTGCGCCAATTATTCTGCCGAAGCATTGGGTGGCAGTTCTCAACACTATTTTGTCCGTGGGTGCCATAGCGTAGATGACCGAGCCACACCTCTCCGGTAAAGGCACAGTTGGTTTGCAACCATTCGGCATTATAAAACTTATTTTTTCCTTCTTTTTGTGCCCTGGCGAGTTTTTTGGTGATTTTCTTAAAAATATGTGCAATGGGCTGGCTGTTGATCGAGCGATAACGGCTGATGTACCTGGAACCTGGTCTCACAGCTATTTTAATGTTGGCAACCCCCGCACCATCCTGGCCACGGTTGTGCTGCTTCTCCATTAAGAGGTAAAGCTTGTTTACGGCATAAAGGGGCGAACCATATTTTTCAATATAATAGGGAAGAGGCTTTCGCAACCGGATCATTGCAATACCGCACTCGTGTTTTATGCTATCACTCATTTGTGCACCTTTTGAAATACAAAGGTAATACTATTAATTATGTACAACAACCACTCAGATTTAAAGAACAGCAGAATGATCGGAATAATTAAAAAAACCAATAAAATATTTTTTAGATAGTCTTTTCGGTCAGAAACCATTGTTACTGCCGATTCTTTAAAAAACAGGAGATATGGGATCTTTAAATAATAGGCCAGGGATATAACGGTATTAAACAGCCCAAATATTAACAGATACAGTAATATAGGTTTTGCCGAACTGGCATAAGCCGCCCAAATGGAAGAAAATATTAGAAACTTCGCCGTAAAACCTGCAGTCGGTGGTAGACCTGTTAAAGCAATCATGGCTACAATAGTGAGTACCCCTAAAACTGGGAACTTCAATCCCAGTCCTTTAAAAGTGTCCATCTCCAAAGAATGTGTTTTTCCCTCCAGAAGCATGACTATTAAGAATGCTGCAAAGTTCATTAAAACATAGATTGCTGCATAAAACAATAGCGCACTAAGACCAAAGTCAGTGAATGTAACCAGGCCGCACAACAGAAAACCACCATGCGCGATCGAAGAATAGGCAAGCATGCGCTTGGCGTTTTTTTGCCTTATTGCAGCAAAATTACCTACCGTCATGGAGAGGATTGCCACGGCAGCCAATATTTCCTGCCAGTAGGTGGCAAGATCGACAAAGCTATAGGCATTTGTAAACCGGATAAGGATAAATAGACCTGCTATTTTTGGTGCCACGGAGAAAAACGCTACAATGGGCGTAGGAGAGCCCTGGTAAACATCGGGCGCCCATACCTGGAACGGAAAAGCAGCGATCTTAAAGAGAAACCCACTGATGACGAGCAAGCCAGCGACAGTCAAAGGGAGCCAGTGGATAGTTTCAAGGCCTGCTACAAAGGAGGGATCATTGATGTGCAGACTCCCGGTAAAGCCATAGAATAATGACATGCCGTAAAGCATAAAAGCAGAAGATACCGCCCCAAAAAGGATAAATTTAAGGCCAGCCTCGGATCCTGGTTTATCGCCGTTCATCGTGCACAAGATATAGGAGCAGAGGGAGATAAGCTCCAGTGCGAGATACACCATGAGCAAGTTTACCGACATGCAAAGCAGGAAAGTACCTAAGACAAGCCCTACCAGTAAGATTACCTGCTCACCTGGAATTGAAAGCATTGGCTTGTGTGCCCTGTCGGGCCAGGACATCAGGATCGTAAGGATTCCTGCAACCAGAAAAACAAACTTCGCAAAAATGCTGGCTTTGTCGAGCACGAGCATGTCATTAAAGAGAAATTCTTCTGCCCCTCTCGATGCGCTTAGCCATTGAAGGCTCGTTAAGTACCCAGTCAGCAGGAGAGCAACCAATGCAAACAACAGGAGATACTGCCTTTGCCTTTTGTGCGTGATCAGGTCATAGATCAGGATGATAATAATCGATACTGCCAGAGAAATTTCAGGTAGAAAGGAGGATACACTAGCTGTGATTTCAGCTAATTTATTCGTTAATCCTTGCATTTGAGAGACGTCTGGCACGAAGTAAAGCGTTTAAAGGGAAATATGGCGTAGGATTAGCTCAAGGTTTTCCTTGCCTGTTTGATTAATGAGGGTTACCAGCTGCCCTACAGATTGGTTTACCAGATCTAAAAAGAACTGGGGAAACAGCCCAAGGAATAGTGTAAGGATGATCAAAGGCAGGAACATCACATATTCTATTGGCCTTAAATCTCTCAACAACGTATCCCAGGCAGCGTCTTTGCCAAAGTACTTTCCAAAAAACATGCGTTGGAGCGTCCATAAATAGTAGGCAGCGCCGAGTATTAAGCCTAGCGTAGCTACAATTGCCATCCAGCGCGGTAACAGCTGGTTGACATTCGCCGCGTTGAAGGCACCCAAAAAGATCAGGAATTCCGCAATGAAGCCTGAGAATCCCGGTAGACCCAAAGAAGCAAAGAATGCAATGACCACCACAATGGTGAAGTATGGCATTTTAGTAGCCAGACCACTATAGTCTTCGATCATCCGATTATGGGTTCGTTCGTAAAGGACTCCCGCAATCAGGAACAGCATAGAAGCAATGATGCCGTGGCTAAACATCTGATAAATAGCCCCGCTAATACCTTCCGCGGTTCCTGACGCCAGCCCAAGCAGCACAAAGCCCATATGCGCTACAGAAGAATAGGCGATAAGCTTTTTAAGATCGCGCATGGCCAGCGCATTAAATCCTCCATAAATAATAGATAGGATACCCAGAAATCCAATTAACCAGGAATAGTGAACAGCTCCTTCCGGGAAGATAGAAAATGCTGTCCGAATGATTCCATAGGCTCCAATCTTTAAGAGGATTCCTGCCAGCACCACCGATACCGGCGTTGGAGCCTCTACGTGCGCATCGGGTAACCAGGTATGCAATGGAACGGCCGGTAATTTGATGGCAAAACCGATGAACAACGCCAAAAAGACCCATAATCTGGCAGCATTGCCAAAGATGAGCTTTTGGTTTAAAACATCCAGTAGAGAACCCGGGATAAAATTAGCCGAATCGGCCATGGAGACCATATTGAAGGTATGGACCATGTTGCCAGCGTCAATCTTGTTCTCGCGCATCATCTGTTGTAACTGTATGATATTTTCTGATGTAGCTTCCTGTACATGATCAATTAACCCTGCCTGTACAGCCGTAGCAGCAGGATCAATGACTGATATATATAAACTGATCATGGCGATCAGGATAAAGATGGAGCCTGCTAAAGTATAGAGAAAAAATTTAATGGAAGCGTATTCTCTTCGTGGCCCACCCCATAGCCCGATCAGAAAATACATAGGTAATAGCATAAACTCAAAAAAGAGGTAAAACAGGAAAAAATCCAATGCCAGAAAACAACCCATCACCGTGCCCGAAAGCAGCAGGTAAAGAAAAAAATAGCCTTTTACCTTTACCTGGATCTGAAGCGAACTGATGGCACCAATGAACATAACAATCGCCGCCAATAACACCATCGTGATACTGATACCATCAACAGCTACAAAGTATTCGATAGAAAGTGTACCTAAAGAGCCAAGGTCCAGGTTGATCCAGGGTGCTTTTTCCTGAAGTTGGTAGGCTGCCTCGATATGTACACCTGCAGGAGCATCTGGCCCCTTTTCATAGACGGAATAGATAAAGCCCGCAAGAATAATTTGTAAAAAGGTAATGGCTATAGCCAAATATTTGATGGACCGGATTGCTGCTGATGGGATAGCTAAAATAATCAGCGCGCCAAAAAGCGGAACAAAGATGATCAAACTCAGTAAATATGCTGTCATGTATATGTTCAGGGTCTTAAGTCAGTATGCATGGATAAACTTTCTTGTCAAGTGCTAAAAAATCCGCCACAAAATAAGCAATAAAATGCCGAGTAATGATATAATAAAGTACGACTGGATTCTTCCGCCTTGTATCGAACCCAGTAATCTACCTAAAACAGAAGATAAATAAGCCGTTAATTTGATAATGCCATCTACAATAGATCGCTCGAACCAGTGTAGAATGTGCGCAAAAACTACGTATGCCTTGGCCGTAAAATGGAGGATTCTATCAATAAACTGTTGGTCCATCCATGCCGTGAGCAAGGCAAATTGAACGGCAGCCCTTGCAAGTATACCAGTATAAAATTGATCGAGATACCAGTGGTGAAATGAGAGTTTGTTCATGAATCCCTGAGGTTCCAGCGCCAGGTGGTATCTGCTTGCATATCGACCGCCGGGATGATAGAAGCGCCATGCTATGGCCAACCCTCCAATAAATATTCCTATGGACATCCACGATACGGTAGAATGCCAATCCTCAACGCCTATGGCGAGGTTAGTTTGCAAGGACACTGGTAGACCAGGAGTTTTTCGTAACGGAATTGCAAGCCCCTGCATAACCCAACTCTGGGCGCCTTGAAAGGGATTGAGAGAAAATACAACGCCGATAGAGCAAGCGGCAAGAATTGCCGGAGGAAGCAACATCAACAGCGGAACTTCCCGTAACGCCGACATTTTTTCAGTTACCACTTGATAAACTAAGGGAAGCCTCATTTCGCCAAAAAAAGTCAGCACCATAAGCCTAAACATATAGATAACGGTTAATATCGCAGCCGCGAAACCGAGTAAAAGGACCAGGTTTAGCCACCAATTTCCTGTAAAATCTGGAGAGGATGACCATGCCATGGCACCAGTGAGAATGGCATCTTTCGATAGGAAACCGGAAAAGCCGGGTAGTCCCGCTATGGCTGCAGCTGCCACGGCAAAGCAAGTAAAGGTGTAAGGTAGCTTTTTTCGTAGTCCTCCCATCAATCGAAGATCTTGCGTGGCCCAGTGAATGTGAGGGTATACTTCCTGCGTAGTTTGTTCCAGTCGATGGATGGCGTAAATGACTGAGCCAGCCGTCAAAAAAAGGCAGGCTTTGAAGAAAGCATGCGTAATTAAATGAAAGATAGCAGCATCATATGCGCCAACACCTATGCCCATGACCATAAATCCCAACTGCGATATTGTTGAATAAGCAAGCACCTTCTTAATATCATATTGGCTGACTGCTGCTATGGCTGCCATGAAGGCTGTAGCAGCGCCCACAAACGCAATGACGGTAAGACTATCGGTGTTGAGCAAGACAAACACGCGCGCCAGCAGGTAAACGCCAGCAGCTACCATGGTAGCCGCATGAATCAATGCAGAGACGGGCGTAGGGCCTTGCATGGCGTCCGGTAGCCAGATTTGTAATGGAAACTGCGCGGATTTTCCTACTGTACCACAAAATAAGCCTAGCCCCGCAAGCGTCAGCCATAGCGCAGGTATTTCAATCTGAAGGAATGACGCCTTCAGAGGAAGATAACTAACCCAATTTCCTCCTGAGATAAAAGAATTGCCCATCATGGTCCGTAGCTCAGGCAAGTCAAGTGTACCGAAAACCGACCATAAAATCATAATGCCTACAAGAAAACCAGCATCACCAATTCTATTGATGATAAAGCCCTTTTTCGCTGCTTTTGCGGCTTCTTCTTTTTTGTGCCAAAAACCTACCAGCAAATACGAAGAAAAACCGACCAGTTCCCAGAAAATGAAGATTATCAGGAGGTTGTCTGCCAGAACAATTCCCAACATCGAAAAAGTGAAAAATCCTAACACTGCATAATACCTTACAAGCCCCTCTTCTTGCTTCATATAAACAACGGAATACAAGTGCACGAGAAGCGATATAAGTGACACAACTAACAGAAGAAGCAACGAAAGCTGATCTGCCAGTAAGCCTATTTTAAAGCTGTAGCGATAGGTATTTGAATCTAGCGTAAACCAGTTCCATTGTTGGTGTAAATCTCCCACACCCCAAAGTTTCAAAAAGACGTAGACGGTGAGCAAAAAGGTCGCAGTCATCATCATAGTACCTAGCCAGCTACTGACTTTCTTGCTTCCGATGACCACAATTGCCAAGGCGGATACAAGGGGCAATACCAATATCAGTAAACTGATAAAGAGAAGGTGCACGGAAGGAGCTATTGTGGCGGATAAGTTCACGAATATCAATCCCCTAAATTATGAACTTCATGAAGTACTGAGGTATTATAAAAATGATAGACCTTTAATATGATCGCTAAAGCAACAGCTGCTTCAGCTGCAGCGATGATAATAACAAACAATGCAAAAGACTGCCCCTGGATCAGCGTGGGGTCATATTGCGAAAAGGCTATGAGGTTAAGATTGGCGGCATTTAAGATTAGCTCTATGCCCATAAGTACCACAATGGCATTCTTTTTAGTGATAATTATTACCAGGCCTATGCCAAACAGGGCTGCACTTAAGAAAAGGTAGTGTGCTATCGGAATCATCAATTAGTTTTTTTGCGGTTTCCTGGCAACAAAAGCAGCGCCTAACAACGCTAGCAGCAAAATAATAGCAGCTATTTCGAAAGGAAGTATAAAATCTGTCATCAATTTTATGCCGATGTTGTTGATGGCTGTACCTACTGGAGCTGTGTATGTCTCTCTCCCTGACATGATCCATGGCAATTGACCAAAATTTGCTTTGATAATCACTGTACAGATCAAGGTAAAAAAGCTAATCCCAATAAATAAGCCCCAAAAGCGATGATGATTGCCCGTGGTAACTGCTGCTCCTGAAATTCGGTTGGTAAGCATGACCCCGAATACCATCAGCACCAATATACCGCCTACATATACCATGATCTGTGCTATTGCAATAAACTCGGCGGCAGCAAAAACATAAATTGCTGCAATTGATAAGAATGTAATCATCAAAAGAAAGGCAGCATACAAAACGTTCCTGGTGGTCAGGATGGCCAAAGCAGAAATGATGGCTGTGGCGGCAAAGCAATAGAATACTACTTGTTGAAATATCATTTTTCTGCCTCCCCTTCGTCTTTTGGCTTTTTCATCATCGGCCGTGGCCGAAAAATTGGTTTAGAAGGAGCAGGGACAGGATCTTTCTCTTCCTTTTTTTCTTCCTGATCTATTGATGGTGGAGTTTCGGTGGATTTTATCAGGGGCCGAAAGACTGGCTTAGCCTGGGCGCTCCTGTTTGCAGCATCATTTTTCTTCCGCATGATCTCCAAGGCCATGGCTTTGGCATCATCTGCCGGTTTTTCTTCTATATTTAAAGGTTTAGCCACTGGCCGTACATTAAGTTTAGGTTTGAAAGATGGCTTAGGGATACCTGCACCTGGTGTATCCTCTTTTGGCGCATTGGCTTTCAGTGCAGCTGCTTTTGCCTCTTTTTCTCGGGCAAAAACCTCCAGTTTCTGTTTCTTTTCCAGAATTTCAAGCGGAGTCATTTCGGCAAATGCATAATTATGGTCTGCCACATCATATTCACTAAAATCATAAGCTTTGGTCATCGTGAGGCATTCTGTCGGACATACCGTGGTACATAATCCACAAAAGCAACATTTGCCCATGTCGATGTCAAATTTGGCGGCGTAAATCCTTTTTGAAGTGCCGTCAGAAGTTTTTCCGATCTCTTCTACTGCGCGAATGGGTTCAATTTCTATACAGTTAACCGGGCAAATTTTCGCGCACTTATCACATACAATACAATCATCAATTTCATTATGCAAGCGATATCTACCATTGTCTGGTACGGCAATGCTTTGGTGTGGGTACTGCAATGTGACAATACCAGTCTGCTGTTGAAAATATGTGGTGTCGGCCATTCCTATCGGCTTTCGGCTTTCATTAGCCTCCAAAATATGGCGAAATGATAGCTTCAGTCCAGTATATAAAGAGGATACAGCATACTTGATATTTAACCAATAGGTATTCACTTTCCTGTCTTTTTAGTCCTATGCCACTTAGCGATTGCTCATGTTAACAAATTTACAAACTATATACTTCTGATGCATGCACAAAGGCTGCTAAATCATTAAAAGTCTCCAAACACCTGATAAAAGCAGCAATATTAAGCTGGCCGGAATCAGGTACTTCCAACATAGCGCCATTAACTGGTCGACCCGGAGGCGGGGATAGGTCCATCGAATCCACATTTGCACCAATACAAGTATCAGCGCTTTGCTGATCAGCCAAAAGCCTCCCCATAGATGGCCTGCTACAGAACCAGGGCTGCCACTCGTCCATTCGGCCAGTTTTACAACACCCATATTGGGCAACGGCGTATTCCAGCTACCAAGAAAGAGTATGGCACCCAGAAAGCTTACCAGCAGCATCATGCCATACTCTGAGAGCATAATCAAAGCCCATCTAAAGCCTGAGTACTCGGTATGGAAGCCACCTATCAATTCTGATTCCGCTTCGGGTAAATCGAAGGGGGCCCGGTTGCATTCTGCCAGAGAAGCGATAAAAAAGATAATAAAGGCGATAAAAAACAGTGGCATTCGGAAGATATTCCACGTCAATATACCACCAATATGCGTAGTCTCTATGCCCAAAGCCTTCAATCCGAATAAGTAATTTTCTTGAAGTAGACCAGGGTATGTCGGCTTGTCATGGATCCAGATACCTTGCTGAAATGATATTTCCTGCAGGTCAAGCGTTTGGGATATCATCACTACACACAGGATAGAAAGTCCTAAAGGGATCTCATAAGAAATAATCTGTGCGACGGCGCGTAAGGCACCAAAGAGCGCATATTTGCTATTAGATCCCCAACCGGCCATCAGGATGCCGATAACGTCTAAAGAAATAATGGCCAACAAATAAAATACGCCGACTTCAGCTGTCGATCCGGCGTAGCCTGAAGTAAGTGGTAAAACAGCAAATCCAGCAAAAACTACAGTGAAAATAACAATTGGGGCTGCCAGGAAAAGCTTACGGTCGGCAGCGGCAGGTACAATATCTTCTTTCTGCAGCAATTTCAAAAGGTCGGCTACCGTTTGAGCGATGCCATAGTAGCCGGCCTCCATCGGGCCAAGTCTATCCTGTATAAACGCAGATACTTTTCTCTCCGCATATACAGCAAAAACCGTATAAACCAGCAAAAATGGCAGAAAGAAAAGAAATGTAGTCATAACGTAACAGGTTTAGCTCAAATCGAATTAATTACACACAGATCATTCCCATAGGGGATATTTTTCGAGCTGGATTTCTTTACCAAAAAATAATGCTGTTGAATGTTCAAAAGATGGCGTAAAATCAGAAACCATAAATCGATCTTTTGCCTCACCGGTAGAATTTAATAAATTATTAAATTCAAGATATGCCCGGAGTGCTTTGGCTGTAATTTCAGATGAATCGATGATCTGGACCTTTCCATGATAATAAGTATCGATTTCTTTTTTGATTAATGGGTAATGGGTACAGCCCAAAATCAGCGCTTTAATATCTTTCAAAGCTTCGTGACCTAAGTAGGTATCCACAATTTGTTGGCTAACTTCATTCTTGAAAAAGCCTTCTTCTATCATCGGCACCAGCAAGGGTGTAGCCAGAGAACGGAAGTCAATATTTTCATTAAGGTGGTCGATCTTTTTAAGGAAGACGTTAGATTGAACCGTTTGCTTTGTTCCTATCAGGCCAACACAGGACTCAGCAAAATTTTCACGCACAAAATCTACGACAGGTTCAATAACACTCATCACTTTAGCCTTGCTACCGACATACTCCCTTACCAGTTCGAAGGCTGCTGCCGAGGCAGAATTGCAGGCAATCAAGATTAGCTTGCAATGTTGTTGTAATAATACGTCACAAATCTTGACGGCATAAGATTGTATGGCAGCCGTAGATTTATCGCCATAGGGCAGGTGTGCAGTGTCTCCAAAATAAATCAGGCTTTCCTGCGGCAAAAGTTTCTTTACAGCATGTGCTACGGTAAGGCCGCCTATTCCACTGTCGAAAATACCGATTGGGTCTTTTGCTTTATTGGACATTATTTTCTCTTTATGATGGTTTTATATTGGCCGGCGATGACGCGACCATAAAACTATAAATTATTTCAATAACAGCAACCTGAGCCAATGCAAATCATTTTATTATAGAGAAAAAGTTTTGAAGGAAGGAAGACTGGTGCTATAGCAATAAAAAGTCCGGTAAAGGCGCTCCTGAACCGGACCTTTATGCAAGCAAAGAGGTTGAACATTTATTTATGTAAAAATAACATACGGAGAGAAAATAACAAAGGTTCAAAGGAAAAGAAATAAAGAAATACCCATTTCAGCCGTTAAGATTATATATTTGCACAGAAAGACCAACCTATTGAAGTCATTGGTGAAGAAAAAAGTAAAGTTTATCATCAACCCCATTGCCGGGGCACGTAATAATGACTCAATTCCTGACCTCATCCGGCAGGTTTTTGAAGGGCAGGATTTTGTTATTGATCTGGCGGAAACCAATTGTAAAGGACATGCTTTCGATCTTGCAAGCATTGCTGCCAGAGAAAGTTATGATTATGTGGTAGCCGTGGGCGGTGACGGCACAATCAATGAAACGGCAAGCGCATTGATGAATAGTCAGGTGTCGCTTGGAATCATTCCGTGTGGTTCGGGTAACGGCCTGGCAAGGCATCTTGGCATCCCTATGCAGGTAACGGCCGCGCTGCAGCTAATTTTGCGGCAAAAAAGTATCAGAATTGATGCCGGCATGGTGAATGGAAAGCCCTTTTTCTGTACCGCCGGAATTGGGTTCGATGCACATATTGGAAAACTTTTTGCCAGCACAAAAAAAAGAGGTTTTAATACCTATATTCGGACCGTCTTACAGGAGTTCTTTACCTATCAGACTGACACCTACACGATAACAAAGTCTGGGCAGAACGAAAAGCGAGAAGCATTTCTCATTACCTTTGCAAATGCAAGCCAATACGGAAATAACGCTTATATTTCCCCTGAGGCTGATATCCGCGACGGGCTGCTCGATTTATGTATCGTAAAACCGTATCCGAAGTATCGTACGGTGAATATATGCCTGCGACTATTCAATAAAACGCTACATAAAAGCAGAGATGTGGAGATTACCCATATTACGGAGGCAAGAATTGACGCAGGAAACCCTACCTGCTACCACCTGGACGGCGAGCATTTTGAACTCGATGCACATATCGAAGTGAAGGTAGTGCCTCAGTGTCTGAATGTGTTGGTGTAAAACCAATAAAAATGAGCGTTGTAGTTCAAAAATTTGCACATAATCTTGCAAAGTTATCAGCGCCGAAACAGGCTTTTGTTCTCATATAAATTTTATCAACAATACAATACCAACGCAAATAGTCTCTGGATTTTAAGCTTTATTCTTGCTTATTTTCTTCTATAAAATTGACGGTGATAATATTTGAAACCGTTCTTTCACCTTCATGATCAAAGACTTTGTTATCACTAGGCCTATTAAGTATACCTTTTTCTTTGCACCAGAGCGCAGTAGATCCACCGCCATCAAGATTAACGCCGTCCTGGCAGCCCAATGATTTCATAATTTGGGCGAATTCGTGAATGGTCATACCTGCTGCCTGGTCTGATCTGCCATCGACGGTAATAAAAAGGATGACGTCGGCTTCTGTAATACAAACACCGGTTCTGGGGTTTCTAGTGGTATTGAATGGAATATCCTGCAGCAAGTTTATTTCTCCATCCCATATCAATAAAGGTCCAGTGACCATAATATTAGGATATTGAAGCATAGACTCCCAACCTCCAGTTTCAGGCTGCTTTAGCAATGTAAAGGTGCCATTTTTATCCGTTGCCAGGGCAGCATCATCAAGTTCATTTAAAAAGTAATTAGGTTTAAAGTCATATCTTGACACGGATATTATGGTATCATTTTTTTTCAAAAAACAGGCCGGTTCTCCAGAATCCATGTTAAAAAATGAGCCATTTAAAGCTAAAGAAGCACCAGCTTCTGAGGCGC
>LXQK01000169.1 GCA_001683905.1 Marivirga sp. ANT-B6 | reverse complement strand
TAGGAGTTTTCCGTTGCATTGATGATTTCCGCCTGCCGGTACCTGGCATACCTGTTGAGGGTGAAATACATGCTGAAAACTTTGTAAAAATGATAGGCAAGTTCCGGCATATCCATGGTTTTACGCAGTTCGGAATGTAGAAAAGGTGTATACTTTACCTGTTGCTGATTATCATAAAAATGTAACTGACGCATCTGGACTTCGTTCTTTTCCGACACATGAATATTTTCGAACCAAGAGTGGTCTGCACCCAGGAGTATTAGCTTTTTATAGCCCATGTTGATGCCTACAAATAAGGCAGCAATCATCACATTCCAGCATCGGGGCGAGCAAAGGTTTTTCTTAAACATCGGAAAGATAATCTGATCGAAACCTTCTACACCATTCTTGTTGAAATAATAAAAAGAAAGGTGGGGATTGGTGAAATTCATTTCCCGGATGCGGGGCTTTGCCTCTTTGGGAACAATCAGTGATAAAGGCCAGGCGGTGACATGCTGTAGCTGGTGAAAGTATTCCTGAAATGGTTTATCTTCAGGTGATTGCGGATCGTACTCCCAAAATTTTCTCCCGATAAAAACCAGATAATTGGGTTGTATCAGGGCAAAGGCATCTGCTAACGGCAATAAGTTGACACCAATAGTAGTACTGTTGCGCAGAAATGCTTCCCTTTCGCAAATAATCTTCTCTACCGATGGTCCGTTTCCAATGATGACACATTCCTTCCTGCTGGCCTGCGGCAGTTTTTCGTTGAAGGAAGAAAAAAGGAGCACTTTAAGCAGTGCCTTTCCGGATTCTGCAATATTTTTTAAGGTGTTGTTGATAAATACGATTTTCCTGGTATTCATTGCTGCGCCAAAGGTAACGATAGCTTGCTTTTAAATGAAATTTGGTACAATAATGAAGGATTTTTATGATAGAATTAAATTTTCATTGCTATTTTCGTCATTGTTTCTCCCTAGGCAGGATTAGCCAATAGTTTTGTTACTTTTGCCTATTAAAGATTTGATGTTATTATGCTCGATTTAAACGGAAAAAATGTATTTATAACCGGGGGGACAGGTTCTTTTGGGAAAGCTTTTGTAAAGTCGGTCTTGCAGAAATATCCGCAGGTACGTCGGCTGGTAGTATTTTCGAGGGATGAGCTAAAGCAATACGAAATGGCACTGGAGTTTCCTACAGAAAAATACCCCGCCATGCGGTACTTTATTGGCGATATCAGAGATGCCGCCAGGCTTGATCGTGCTTTGGAAGGTATAGATATAATAGTACATGCTGCTGCACTGAAGCAAGTGCCAACAGCAGAATATAACCCCTTTGAATGTATCAAAACCAATATCCTGGGCGCGCAATACCTGATCGACGCTGCATTGAACAAAGGTGTAAAGAAAGTAGTAGCACTTTCTACCGATAAGGCGGCAGCACCTATCAACTTGTATGGCGCTACGAAGCTTTGTTCTGACAAGCTTTTTGTGGCGGCAAATAATATCAAGGGTAAAAGAGATATATCGTTTTCGGTGGTAAGATATGGCAATGTGATGGGATCGCGAGGGTCTGTAATTCCTTTCTTTATGAACCAACGCAAAAAGGGGGTGCTGCCGATAACACATAAAGATATGACGCGCTTTAATATTTCGTTGGAGGAAGGTGTGGATATGGTGTTGTATGCGCTGGAGAATGCTATTGGTGGAGAAATATTTGTGCCTAAGATACCTTCATACAAAATAACCGATGTGGCTACAGCCATTGCTCCGGATTGCAGGCAGGAAATTGTAGGCGTCAGGCCTGGAGAGAAAATCCACGAAGAGATGATCACCGAAACCGATTCGTTGAATACCCTGGAAACAGATAAACATTATATTATCGTGACTAACATGCCGTTTGTAGATAATAGCATAGAAAAATATATCGCCGCGTACAACGCAAGAAGGGTGCCTGAAGGCTTCAGCTATAGCTCAGGTAACAATGACGATTGGCTAACGGTAGCGCAAATTCGTAGCCTGATAAAGGAACATGTAGACCCAGATTTTGAGGTATAGCGCTACTTTTATTTATCAACGGAAAGGAGGTAGTAAACGCCTTCCATGCTCATCTATTTTTGAAGAAACATATGCAACCTATTCCTTACAGCCGTCAACAGATCACGCAGGAAGATAAAGAAGCCGTGTGGAATGTACTCGGTGGTGATTTTCTGACCCAGGGACCCAAGATAGCGGAATTTGAAGCGGCTTTTGCAGCCTATGTGGGCGCGCGCTACGCTGTTGCAGTATCCAACGGTACAGCGGCGCTACATCTCTGTGCAATGGCTTTAGGCGTTCAACCTGGCGACAAGGTGATCACGTCTACTATTACTTTTGCTGCTAGTGCCAACTGCGTACGGTATTGCGGCGGCGAAGTAGTATTTGCTGATATTGATCCTGAGACTTATATCCTGGATATTAAAAAGGTTGAAGCGCTTCTAAAAGCGGCAGCTCCAGGTACGTACAAAGGCATTATTCCGGTCGATTTTACCGGATTTCCTGCTGATTTGGAAGCGTTTCGAAAATTGGCGGATGAGTATGGGTTATGGATTATTGAAGATGCATGCCATGCACCAGGCGGATATTTCACCGACGCCAAAGGCGACAAGCAGCATTGTGGCAACGGCAATTTTGCCGACATGGCTATTTTTTCTTTTCATCCCGTGAAGCATATTGCAGCAGGTGAGGGTGGCATGGTTACTACCAACGATAAAGCGCTGTATGACCAATTGCTAATTTTACGTTCCCATGGCATCACGAAAGATCCTGAAAAGCTAAATGAAAACCATGGTGGTTGGTTCTACGAGATGCAGGAGCTAGGGTATAATTATCGTTTGCCGGATATTCTGGCTGCTTTGGGGTTGAGCCAGCTAAGCAAGGCCGAAGCTGGCATTGTCCGCCGACAGGAAATCGCCCGGAAATACCACCGGGAACTGCAAGGCCTACCGCTGCAATTGCCACTGGAAAAAGAGGGAATCCTAAACGCTTACCATCTGTATGTCATTCAAACGCCCAGGCGATTAGATTTGTATAATTACCTGAGGCAGCACCAGATATTTACGCAGGTACATTATATACCGGTCCATACGTTGCCCTATTACCGGCTACAAATGAAAAACCGGCAGCAATTGCCTGTGGCGGAGGCGTATTATAGCCGCTGCCTGAGTTTACCGCTGTATCCTTCGCTCACTGACGAAGAGCAGGATTATGTCATTGAAACGATCCGAAAGTTTTTTCAATAAGCTCCGTATCAGTAGATGATCTAAAGTTTCGGATAGTAATAAGGAAGAAAAGCAACTGAACTTCTCTCAAACCATGGAAACCCCACTCAAAGCAGGCATCATTACCCAGGCACGCATGACGAGTACGCGGCTGCCGGGGAAAATTATGTTGGAAGCTAGTGGCAAGCCTGTCCTGCAATACCATGTCGAAAGGTTGCAACAAAGTGGCTTACCTGTAATTATTGCTACAACCACCAATAGCTCTGATGATGAGGTGGCGGAATTTGCAACCTCGCATCAGTTGGGTTTATATCGAGGTGACGAAGAAAATGTTTTAAGCCGGTTTTACGGTGCTGCACAAGCTTATCAGCTGGATATTATTATTCGGGTGACCTCGGATTGTCCGCTAATTGACGGAAAGCTTGTGAAAATGGGTCTGCAGCGATATTTGGAAGATAAAAGTCCGCAGATTTACTTGTCCAACAGCTTACAAAGGGATTTCCCCCGTGGGATGGATTTTGAAATTTTCTCCTTTTCGCTTTTGGAGGAAGCTTTTCTAAAGGCGACAAGGCGGGAAGACCGGGAACACGTCACGCCCTATATAAATCAGAATAGATCAGGTGATGTTATCATCAGGCAATTTCGGGCTGAAAGCGATAAAAGCCACTACAGGCTTACGCTGGATACGCCTGATGACTGGCGGTTGTTGGAAAAGTTGATCCATGAATATGATGCCAGTCGGCTATCCTATCGAGGCATTATTGCCTTGTTAGATGCCCATCCTGAACTTGCCAATATCAACGCACATATAGAACAGAAGAAACTTGAAGGATAAGCTATATTTTCGTGCGGATGGGAATCATCAGATTGGGCATGGGCACCTGATGCGTTTGGTGGCCATGGCAGAAATGCTTCAAGGGGAGTATGAGATTATTTTTTTGATTCAGGCGTCGGGAAAGGCACTTCAACCGACGGTAAGTCAGGTAGCCGATGCCATCCACTTTTTACCGGATTCAGTGGATTTCGTAAATGAGGCAGCGCTTCTGGCAGAAAATTTTCTGGCATCCGGGGAAATATTGGTTTTGGATGGTTATCATTTTTCTACTGACTACCAACAGATACTGAAGAGAAATGGGGTCATCATTGTATATGTTGATGATCTCCATCATTTTCTTATTCCTGCAGATGTTGTCATCAATCATGCACAAGGGGTAAACCCTTCCACTTATCAAATAGCTTCTTACAGCCGGTTATACATTGGTGCTGCATTTGCCCTGTTACGTGAAGTGTTTTTGGAAAAAAGTATGTGGATGAAGGTAAAATCACACCGGCAGGGCATCCTGATTTGCTTTGGTGGTGCCGATACTTTAAATCTAACAGGAACCATTTTAAAGGCTTGTATGGCGCTGCAGCAGCTGCCAATCCATGTGATCATTGGTGCATCTTATCAGTATCAGGAGGAACTTTTCCAATTAGTAGGACAATCGGGACATGTTCATATCCACAGGCAATTGCCTTCCGCGGAGATAGCACAGATGATAGCCGATGTTCAACTTGCAATTTGCCCTGCCAGCACCATCAGTTATGAGGTATGTGCAATAGGTTGTGGCCTGGTGACTGGTTTTTACGTGGATAATCAACGAGATATCGCGCAGTTTCTCGAACGCGAGAATTTGGCCATCAACGCTGGCAATCTGGCTTCGCTAACTACAGAAGAGTTGTTGCCTATTATTGCCTCAGCATTTCATGGCGATATCATCAACAAACACATTCAAAAGCAACGTGATTTTTTTGATGGTGGTCAAAAGGAAAGAATCAGAACGATATTCTCCAATCTGGTAAAGCTCAAAAACCTTGCTGTACGCAAGGCCACCAAAGATGATCTCTTGCTATGTTTTTCGTGGGCCAACGATCCTGTAATTCGCAAGCAAGCCATCGACCAGAGTACAATTTCTTTACAAGAACATACGCATTGGTTTATACGGAAAATTCAGGCAACTAAGTCATATTTTTACATCCTTTTCCAGCACGAAGAACCCGTAGGGCAGGTGCGTTTTGATGAAGAAGGGAATTATTATCTGGTTAGCTACGCCGTAGACCAGGCATTCCGAGGACGAGGCTTTGGCGGAGTGATGCTACAGAAAGCTATCCAGCAGCTTGCATCAGAAGAAAACCTAGCAATACCTTTATGCGCCTGGGTAAAGATGACCAATGAGCCGTCGATGAAAATTTTTCGAAATCTGAATTTCCGCGAGGAAACGGTAAAAGAAAAAGATGGCATATTTTACCAGGTTTTTTCAAAAAATAAATAACATGTCGAAGACCATAACCATACAAAATAGAAAAATAGGAGTGGGTTCTCCTTGTTTTATTATAGCCGAACTTTCAGCCAACCATCAGGGCGATAAGGGGCAGGCGATAAAAACCATCCTTGCTGCCAAAAAAGCAGGAGCTGATGCAATTAAATTACAGACGTATACACCGGACACGATCACATTAAAAAGTGAAAAACCCTATTTTAAAATCAAAGGGACCATCTGGGAAGGCAGAACGTTACATGATCTTTATGCTGAGGCCTTTACCCCCTGGGACTGGCAACCTGAGCTGAAAAGAATAGCAGGTGAAGAGGGGCTAATCTGCTTTTCATCACCTTTTGATTTTTCTGCTGTAGATTTTTTGGAAGCCATAGAGGTACCAGCCTATAAGATTGCTTCTTTTGAAATTACCGACATACCACTGATAGAGTATGTTGCTTCAAAACAGAAGCCTGTTATCATATCTACTGGAATCGCTACGCGAGAGGATATAGAGGAAGCGTTGGCTGCATGCCGAAGGATGGGAAATCACCAGCTGGCGCTATTGCAATGTACATCTGCATACCCTGCACCCTTAGAGGAAGCAAATCTCCTTACGATCCCAGATCTACAGCAGCAATTTGGTGTTGTAGCTGGCTTGTCGGACCATACACTTGGCATCATAGCGCCCATCACAGCCGTAGCCCTTGGGGCAAGTATCATCGAAAAACATATTATCCTGAACAAGCGCATGGGCGGGCCGGATGCGTCGTTTTCACTTGATCCTGAGGCTTTTGCCTTGATGGTACAAAGTGTACGCGAAACAGAACTAGCCATGGGCACAGCGACCTATACCTTATCAGAGAAAATAAAAGGTAGTAAGATATTTGCACGCTCCTTGTTTTTTGTTGCTGACGCCAAGGCAGGAGATGTAGTAACAGAAAAAAATATCCGAAGCATCAGACCCGGTAATGGGCTGCATCCGAAGCACTATCCTGCTTTGTTAGGAAAGCAATTAAAAAGGGATGCTGAAAAAGGAGATCCTGTGAGCTGGGAATATTTTGATGACCGTCCTTAAACACGCGAGGGTTCTATCATTTTAAAAGCAGAATCGCTAATCCTATATAGCACTTACCTTCCTGAGTCCCAGCCAAAGTCTATACTCTTATTTTAACGCTGAATTATGAATAAGCATATTTTGATCCAGCAAAAGACTGGCTCAAGCCATTTTTGCAGACGGATTTTTTATCATCAGTTCTAT
>LXQK01000168.1:75698-78194 GCA_001683905.1 Marivirga sp. ANT-B6 | reverse complement strand
TTTACTATTTTTGTTAATGTATTATTTAAATTTTTAATTGAATGCCAACAGGAACAGTAAAGTTTTTTAATAACGCCAAAGGTTTTGGTTTTATTAAAGATGATGAGTCAAAAAAAGAAATCTTCGTACACGCTAAAGGATTAATTGATGAAATCCGTGAGAATGATGAAGTATCCTATGATGTAGAAGAAGGAAGAAAAGGTTTAAATGCAGTGAATGTAAGGCTAGCCTAAAAATATTCATTATTTAAATTTTAAAGCCCCATTTTTCCCGGGGCTTTTTTTATGACCAACAAGTGCAATATGTGCACGAGAAAAGCAAATTTAAACATGCCAACGGAACCTCCGTTCCTCCTAATGCTGGGAGCGCCTTTGAAGGTCGCTCTTCTCTAAACTCCTTATCACCCGGTAACTTCTCATTCATTCTCAACATTCTACCTGTCTTCCTTGTCTTTTGCCATCGAAACATGGGCTACGATAGGCGGCAAGGGTTCGTATGCTGGCCCCTCGATAAAGCTACCATCAAGCTCAAACCTACTGCCGTGGCATGGGCAATCCCAGGTTTTTTCGGCATCGTTGTAATGCACTATACAGCCCAAATGTGGGCAAACAGCGGAAACAACATGCAAGACACTTTTATCGTCGCGCGTTACTGCTAGTTTTTTTCCATCGATTTCCATCACCCTAGCCTCTCCCAACCTGATATCTGCAAACGCCTTTTCGTCATAGCTCTTTCGATAATCCTTCACCATTTCGCTGGCTACATTTACAGTTTCCTTGATAAACTTTTCAGCCGACTTTAGGGGGGTAAAGCGGGTTGAATTAAATGCCTTATTCCATGTATTTTCCTTTCCTTCAATTTGAGAAGCGAGCAGCATACCGGCTACAGTACCATAGGTAAGGCCATCGGCACTGTAACCCGTAGCCATATAGATTTTTTTCGTCGTCCGCGCACTCGGTCCGATATAAGGCAGCCCGTCGGCAGGAGCGTAGTGCTGTGCCGACCATCGAAATGCAATGGACTTTACAGGGTAAAGGTTGCGAATATAAGCTTCTATTTCCTTGTAGTTCTTTTCATGCGAAGCCTCTGACTGCCCGGTTTTATGGTGGTTCCCGGCAAACATCAACATGTCCAGTTGCTCATGGGTACTATGGGAGCTAATGGCATGGGCCGGCTGCTTGTCTAGATCCCAAAAATTACCATCCGGATAATCGCCCTCAAGTTCTACAGCAACCACGTAACTTCGATATGGCGCTACCAGCGTTTGTACCACATTGAAGCCCTTCGGAATATGGGTAGCCATGATAACCTTATCCGCCTTTACCTGACCACCGGTAGTAGAAATGATACACTGGTCCTTCTCCTCGATTTTGGTAACGCGCGTCATCTCGTATATCTCGCAGCCGTCGGTATGCAACTTTTTGGCCAGCGCCCGCACGTATTGATAGGGATTAAATCTCGCTTGCCGATCTATTTTGGCCGCTTTTATGTATTTTTCAGGTAGCGGCAAGTCATAAGTATAGTCAATATCAATACCAGCCTTTTGCAAAGCTGCCACTTCCTTTTCCAGCTTGCTCACGTTTTTTTCCTCTTTCACATAAAAATAAAACGGCCGGCGGTGAAACTGACAATCAATCTGGTTGTCGTTAACGGTTTTTTCTATAAAATCGATGGCATCTCTCCTTGCCCGTGCTACAATTCCAGCTGTTTCTTCATCAAACTTATTGACAATGGATTGAAAATAAGGCTGCACCGGCACATAAAGGTTTCCCGTCGAATAGCCGGTAGTACCTCCTGCAACGGTAGCAGCTTCCAACACTACGACCCGGTGCCCGGCCTTTTTTAGCTCCAATGCAGCCGTGACTCCCGTAATTCCGGCGCCTATTATAGCGATTTCAGTTTCTATATTTTCTGTTAGTGAGGGGAAAAGCGATGCTTCTTCGGTGATCTCTTTCCAAAATGACTGCTTTTTCAAGGGTAGGTGGGTTAGGTTAAAAAATTTTTCTCTGTATCATATCAAGCAAATTCGCTCAATAGCTATCTACACATTTAAATACTATACCGAAAGGATATTGTTTTATACGATTCTGAAATTTTCTGCAACCACGATATAAGGATATTGGACCCACTACTGTCTTGCAGTGTATGTATTTGCTCAGGGCGTCCGGGCGGGCTCTCGGCACTCGCCCCCTTCCGCACCAGTCCATTTCGGGCTCAAACAATGCCTCCATCCCTGACGCAACGCTACCTCAAACCAGCCGAACTTGTTCACTTGTTTCAAATTCGATCGGATGTGTATCAATCCGATCATGCCTCCGTCCCTCATTAATTTATGCTACACGCCCTAACAACAAATGTAAAATTATTTTAGGACTAAATTTAAAGGTGTAAATTTGTAACAGGACTATCAATAAATAAGAATTAAATCTGTAAACTTATTTTAAGACGGGTCAAAGAAACATCAATAAACAATCCAAAAAAAAGGGCGTAGCCCTG
>LXQK01000168.1:57157-75445 GCA_001683905.1 Marivirga sp. ANT-B6 | reverse complement strand
ATCTCCATATAATCGTAAAGTGTTTTGAAAGATACGATTAGAAAGATATCAGGGCTACGCCCCTCACATAACCTCAAGACATTTTGGTACGAAGAAGACAGGGCCAACGCCCCTTTGATGAAGCGACAAAGCCCTGAAATCCTTATAGATACATCAATAAACAATCCAAAAAAAAGGGGCGTAGCCCTGATATCTTTGTTAGGGGCCTTGATCCTTTTAGTCGAGCATACACACTTTTATAGGGGGCGGGCGTCAAAGAGGCAAGACTAACCACATTTGAAATATACAATTGTTAGTGTTTTCTAAGTTTGGGAACAAAAAGGCGAGTTAATAGTACTGCGGTTTGCTTATTACGTTGATTTATCTTCATATAATCGTAAGTGTTTTGAAAGATACGATTAGAAAGTTAGGGGCTCACGGTTAAAACCGATTTCTATGGTTTAAGCAAGTGTTCTTTCATATTTTCTATTTTGTGATACACATGTAAAACCCGCCGGATCAATTTGTCCCTTACTGAATTTAAACACTCATTTTGTTCTTTTTCTCTTCCTTTACTTTACGTTCATAAATAACTTCATGTCCACATTATGGACAATTGCTGTCAGGGCTGCTATGTGCAACAATGTCCTTATTTTTTAATTGGCCATGTGGGACACCCGTTTGAAGCGATTGGAAAAAGGAATATACAAACTTTTACCACGGCAAGGGAGGGTGGTGGGTGGGCCGCAGTTGTAGCGCAAAGCCCGAGGGCGCCCTCAACCTCCTTTTGAAATGGAATGCTCATGCGCATATAATTGCCTGTTTTACGCTTAAAATTACATTGAAAGCATTGTTCCTGTTTTGAAAGGGTCAGCAATTTATTCATTTTCAGCCCATTAAAAGATCATTTTTGCTGGTTTTTCTTGCCTTTAAGCCTGTTTATTTTTACTTTGGAATTAAGAACCTACTTTAATTTTTTGATATATAGGTGGTCTTCATGAAATCTTACATGGAAAGCGTGCTGCGGATACCTCAGCGTGCCTCAAGGCCTGTCCTTTATCAGAAAAAATTTCTATATTTCAGCTAGATAATACTTGTTGTGGTATGTCTGCGTTGTAAAAAGACTTAATTGCTTGGTACCATGTTTAAAAAATTGCTGATTTTCTTCGTTGCCTTATTTTCTGCCTCCCTATTGTTTCAGTTGCTGCCGCTCGATGAAGCTCCCTACCTGGAGAAAGAAACAGAAGCTCTCGCTGTTGACACTATTGTAATCACGGAAAAAGAAAAGACCTATTTATATGGCATGGTGGTCGATTCTATGGTTGTGGTAGAAGATTTGATTAAGCCAAATCAGAGCCTATCACAAATTCTGTCGCCATACAATGTTTCTATGGCTATCATTCATGAGCTAGCCCAGAAGTCAAAAAAGATCTTTGATGTACGCAGTATCATGGCCCATAAAAAATATACCTTACTATGTGCCGACGACTCGGCGGGAACGGCTAAATGGTTTGTATATGAGCCTAACAAAGTAGAATATGTTGTTTTCAATCTTCAGGACTCGCTGGAGGTTTTTAAGGTTAAACGTGATGTAGATACGCTGGAAAGAAGCATAGGCGGGGAAATTACATCTTCATTGTACCAGTCTATGGTCGACAATGGCGCTACGCCGCAACTTGCCCATGAGCTATCGGAGGTTTTTGCATGGCAAATAGATTTCTTCAGGATACAAAAAGGGGATAAATATAAAGTCATCTACGAGGAAAATTCTATTAAGGGTGAAGTTGTGGGTATGGGGAAAATTAAAGCCGCATATTTTCAACAAAGCAACCAGGACTATTACGCCATACCTTATGACCAGGGGGAAGGGCAGGCGTATTTTGACGAAAAAGGCAACACGCTGAAAAAGGCATTTCTTAAAGCACCACTAAAATATTCGCGCATTAGCTCACGTTATACACAAAAGCGTTTTCACCCGGTACAGAAAAGATATAAGGCCCACCTTGGCACCGACTATGCTGCACCCAGTGGTACACCGATCATGTCGGTAGGCGATGGTGTTGTGTTGGAGGCAAAGTATAATAGCAATAACGGCAATTATGTAAAAATAAAGCATAACGGCACCTATACGACACAGTATTTGCATATGTCGAAGATCGGCAGTGGCATCAGGCCAGGCACACGTGTAAGACAGGGGCAAACCATTGGGTATGTAGGCAGTACCGGCCTGGCTACAGGTCCGCATTTGTGCTATCGTTTTTGGCAGAATGGCAAGCAGGTAGATGCTTTAAAGGTGGTTATCCCCCCTTCTGATCCTATCAAACCAGCACATGCGGCAGCTTATGAGGTTGTAAAAGCTAAGATGATACTAAAGCTAAATGAAATACCAGGAGGAGATGCTAAGCCCTTACTTGCGAGAGGACAATAGTATTACCCTATGACACTTAAACTGCAAGGCCTATCGTCTACCATGAATTCTGAAGTTCCGGCTACCGCATAACATTATGTAATCCATTGAAAACTATAAGTTACGTCTTTCTATTGGTCATGCTTTGGGCTATGCCACTGCATGCGCAGAAAGTGGCGCTGGTATTAAGCGGAGGTGGTGCCAAAGGCCTTGCCCATGTCGGTGTGATCAAAGCGCTCGAGGAAAATGAAATTCCCATTGATTATATCGTGGGCACTTCAATGGGTGCAATCGTTGGAGGGTTTTATGCTGCAGGCTATTCGGCGGATGAAATTGAGCGAATAGTGAAGTCTAAAGGATTCCAGAATTGGGTAAATGGTATCATTGGCGAAGATTACAATTATTACTATAGCAAAGAGGATGCAAACGCCTCATGGCTCTCGCTAAACCTGATGGTGGACTCTTCTTTCAATACCCGCCTCAATTCTAACCTCGCCAGCGACTTATCCCTCAATTTTGCGCTGACCGAGCTGCTGGCGCAGTCTTCAGAGAAAGCCAACTATAACTTCGATAGCCTGTTTATTCCTTTCCGTGCCATGGCTTCTGATTTATTCACACAAAATCAGATTGTATTGAAGAGCGGTAATTTAAACCAGGCGATTCGGGCATCCTTTACCGTACCTTTCTTTTACAGGCCCATTAAACTCGATAATAAATACTTATTTGACGGAGGTGTTTATAACAACTTCCCTGTTGATGTAGCTAAGGCAGAGTTCAATCCAGATTATATTATCGGGGTAAATGTCGCTTCAAAACGGTTTAGCCAATATCCGTATGAGGAAGACGAAAAGCTAATTGGCCAGTCGCTCCTTTTTATGCTATTGGACAAGACTGACCCTGATGCTATTGGTGATAAGGGGATTTATATTGAGCCTGGCCTTACCAAGTATTCGGCGCTTGATTTTATTTATGCCAACAATATTATCGACAGTGGCTATGTAGCTGCGATGGCAAAAATTGCTGAAATAAAATCTGAAGTTACAGCCAGAAAAACATGCGAAGAAATTAACCAGGCGAGGGAAGAATACATTCTCGACATGAAGCCACTCCTGTTTAAAGAGATTAAATTTATTGGCTTCAAGTCTTCGCAACGACGTTATATCAGGAGCCTTTTCAACATCAAAAAGCACGCATTGAGCATTTTAGATATCAAGGAGGGCTATTACAAACTGATTTCGGAAGAATATTTCAAGAACATCTACCCAAACATCGTTTATGACTCGCTGGAAAAAACCTACGATTTCGAAATATATGGGAAACCCAGAAGAAACCTCAAAGTAGAATTTGGTGGCAACATCGCCACACGAAGCATCAGCGAAATGTTCCTTGGACTGGAATTTACAAATTTCAACAGGTTTCTGTTTAATTATGGTGCCAGCTTCTACACTGGAAGATTTTACCAGTCGATGCACCTCCGTACGAGAATCAACATACCTATTTTGAATCAACTATATATTGAGCCTGAATACCTTTACAATCACTGGGATTACTTAAATGCCAACGATATCCTTTTTGAAGAGAAGAATGAGTCCATTATAGACCAGGAAGATAGACTTCTGGGACTAAATATTGGTATGCCCATTGGAATTAAAAATAAATTGGAAATTTCCTCCGGCCTATTTATTAACAATGACACTTATAGTAATAATGATGTATTGGTATCAACCGACACGCTCGACGTACTATTCCTCGATGGCTTCCGCGCCGGCATGACCTTCTCGAGAAACAATATGAATAGGAAGCAATATGCCTCTTCCGGGACGTACCTAAAGGTTTCGGTGAACTATTTTTCGGCACTGGAGCGGTATTATCCTGGTAACACTTCTATGACCTTTGAAGATATCAGGCAACGCCACCAGTGGCTTAGGCTTGAGGTAAAAGCAGCTCAATATTTTCAGTTAGGAAAGTATAAGCCTGGTTATTTGATTCAAGCCATGGCCTCGAACCAACCTTTTCTTCATAATTATACGGCTACCATCATCAATACGCCGGGTTTTTATCCTTTTCAGGATAGTAAAACTTTATTTCTTCCGAATTTCCGGGCTTTCAATTTTGTAGCGGCTGGTTTTCGCCAGGTTTATTCGATAAGAAGAAACCTGGATTTCAGATTAGAAGGGTTTGTCTTTAAAACACTGCAAGATATTGTGGAAACTAATAATAATAGCCCGAAACTAGAAGCTGACCTGACCAGCATCTTCCTCGCAGGCACCGCTGGAGTCGTGTACCATAGCCCCGTGGGTCCTATCAGTTTAAGCCTAAACTATTATGATGACCCCACGAACCAACTTGGGGTTCTATTTCACTTCGGATATCTTATTTTTAACAAGCGTTCCCTCGAATAGAAAGTACTGCTTTCATATTCATAATATAACGGAAAAAACCTCTATATTTAAATCTTGAGAAGACCTCTATTCATATAACCTACTTTTTTTTCTTCTTTTTCCTATGCATATAATCAAAGCTATTGTATTTTTTTATTTTTTCAGCTGTATTTCATTAATGGCCCAGGAGTATTCCGCAATCAATGAAAACGATTCTATTTTAAAAATAGTAGGCAAGGTTATTAACCTGGAGACTCAGAATCCTGTGGCGACCCGCATTACTTTTGAGAAAATACCCTATGGCAGCAACTTTATCATCAGTATTTCCGATGGCCTACAAGGTGAATATGAAACCTTTTTAATAAAAGGTAACGGATACCGGATTGAGGTAAAAGCTGAAGGTTTCATGCCCTATTCTTCGATAGTCGATGTCAACGATCAAAATCTGCAACTTCCAACGGTTGATATTTTTCTTGTTCCCAGTGAGGTAGGGAGGATTCTTACCATGAACAATCTGATTTTCAAGCAAAGTAAAGCTGAAATTGTTCCTTCTTCTTATGAAGAGCTGGATATGCTGGTAAACATGCTATTGGAAAAGCCGTCCATGAAGGTACAATTGGAAGGTCATACAGATTTCAGAGGCAATCCGCTGCTCAATTTTAAGCTATCTGAAGAGAGAGTGGAAGCGGTACGAGACTATTTGGTTTCTAAAGGAATTAAAAAAAGACGCATTAAACTTAAAGCTTTCGGTGGCACAATGCCAATCACACAGGAAAATTCCGAAGAAGCCCAACGGAAAAATAGACGGGTTGAAGTCAGGATTTTAAAAAAGTAATTTTATTTATTACATTTAATCAGAAATTTATAAGCTTAATATTCATATCGGGTAATTACAACCAAACTCTCACTCCATGTTTAAACGATTATCAATTGTATTTCTTTTTCTGTTTTCCCAGGCAGGCCTTGCTCAAGATGTGCAATGGGCCTCTAAGGTATTAGAATTTTCAAGCGAACTTACGCCAGTACAATATAGTGCAGCACAGATTCTTAAGAAACCGAATGTTCTGCCAGGAGGTGGAGAAAACCCCAATGCCTGGACCCCAGGCAAGCCAGGTAAAGAAGAGTTTATCAAGGTTGGTTTTGACAACCCGACGAAGATACAGCAAATCGCCATAGCAGAATCTTATAATCCGAGCGCTGTTTATCAGGTATTTACCTATGATAAAGACAATAAGGAGTATCTGATCAATACGTTCACACCGAGGCCTGTAGGTGTCAAGTCGAGATTTTTAAACGTCTTCTTCGAGAGGACTTCCTATGATGTTCATGCGATAAAGATTGTTTTGGATGGAAGAGCCGTCCCTGGCTATACAAGTATTGATGCTATTGGAATCAGTGATTCGAAAGTGCCTATTGAAGCTTCGGTTAATGTTTCGGAAAATATACGAGAAGATCTGGTGGCGGAAAAACTATCGGAAAACGTCAATAGTAACTTCTCAGAATTGCGCCCATTGATATCACCTGACGGTAATACTTTATACTTCAGCAGAAAATTTCATCCGGAAAATGTGGGTGGTGTAAAGGATCAGGAAGACATCTGGTATTCAGAAAAAGACCCTTCTACGGGAGAATGGATGCCTGCAAAAAATATGGGCAAAACCCTGAACACTGTAGGACCTAATTTTATAAGCTCAATCACGCCAGATGGCAATTCGGTACTATTGCTGCTGGGTAATGAATATACAAAGAATGGCAAAATGAGGGCTGGTATATCTATGAGTTCGAAAGACGGAGACGGCTGGACGGAGCCACAAACCTTAGAAATAGAAAACCTATATAATTTATCTGACAATGCGAACTTCTTTTTGTCTAATAGCCGGAAATCACTTATTCTATCCGTAGAAAGAGAAGATACCAGAGGTAACAGAGATTTATATGTTAGTTTCTCTCAGGGCGACAACAAATGGTCGGAGCCGATGAATCTGGGTGATGTGGTTAATACCGCGGATGCCGAAACTGGGCCATTTTTGGCAGCTGACGAAAAGACTCTCTATTATTCTACCAAGGGATTTAGTGGTTATGGCGGTAGCGATATTTATGTTACACGAAGGCTAGATGACACATGGAAAAACTGGTCTGAGCCGGAAAACCTGGGACCGAGTATCAATTCTGATCAGGATGATGATTTCTTTAATATTCCTGCTTCGGGGGAGCATGCTTATTATTCCCGTGGCACACCTGAAGATCTTGATATCTTCAAGCTCCAACTGCCTGTATTCTATAAGCCAGCACCAGTTGTATTGGTAAAGGGAAAAGTTTACAATTCAAAAACTAAAGAGCCTATAGAGGCCAGAATTGTGTATGAAAAACTTCCTGATGGCATAGAAGCAGGCGAGGCGCAGTCTGAAAGCGGAACAGGAGAGTACCAGATCATTCTCCCTTCAGGTGAAAAGTATGGCTACCTGGCCCAAGCAGACGGGTTCCTCTCCATTAATGCCAATATTGACCTAAATAACCTGACAGAATACAAAGAGATTGAAAAAGACCTATTCCTGGTGCCTGTGGAAGTAGGCCAGCGCATAACGATGAACAATATTTCTTTTGATTTTGATAAATCTACCCTAAGGGCAGAGTCGTTTCCAGAGCTTAAAAGAATCGTGAAGTTCCTCAATGAAGCTAAGGATGTAGAAATTGAAATAGCCGGGCATACCGATAGTATAGGTCCGGACGCTTATAATCTTAACCTATCACAAAGAAGGGCACAGGCTGTGGTAAACTATCTCATAGAAAATGGAATAGCCAAAAACAGGTTGAGCGCAAAGGCTTTTGGTGAAAGAAACCCCGTTACAACCAACGAAACACCGGAAGGCAGATTAGAAAACAGAAGGGTAGAGTTTAGTATTATCAAAGAATAAGTTTCTAGCCATTATTAAACAAAACTAAACAGGAGCCATAGTGATATGGCTCCTAATTTTTTGCCAAATAGCCAGAGGATCTTAAGAAAGAGGCATATATCTTTTTGTAATATTCCTTTGCCTTCTCATCTATAGATTTTCCTCTAAGAAGCGTGTGAAGGGTGAGCAGTTTGAACTCATATAACCTTTGAGAAGGGTAAAGTAAGATTGCTTTATCGATATCCTGAAGCGCCTTATCATACTGTAGATCATTGAAATGCTGGATCGCCAGATTGTAATATTGTAAGCCGGCAGCGTGCTGAATATTAACCTGATTATCTACTTTTACGCTGAAATGATACTGTGACTGCTGAGAAGAAATGCCATTCTGACCTTCTAATAAAGCCCCGCTACCCGTGGTATATTTTTTCTTCCTCTGTTCTATTTCATCCTGTTTCAACACCACACCACCAATTTTATCAGTAGATTCGATCAGGTATTCTCTCCCTTCATGATATATCAATAGGTAGATGTGGTAATCTGTTTCTTTAATGATAGAACTATATCCCAGTTGATCAAAAATATAAGCATAAAGTGCAGTACCGGAAAGACAGTTAAATTCTTTACCATCAATTAAGTTATAGAAATCGGTTTGATATTCGAATTTCCTTAAATATTTCTGCTGAACCTTATTGAAGGCGCACCTCAGAAATTTGTCATGATTTTTGAATTTGTTTTTCTTCGTCTCCAGGTAACGAAGCAGACCTTCCAGCTCAAGAACTATCTCATTTCCTTTTTCTATGTTGGCCTCAGGACTGGCGGCCATCAAAAGATGAATAGGGTTGACCGGAACTCCGGCACGAACTTTTTCGAACAATGAGGCTTCATAGTTGGAATGAAAAGCAGTAGTTACAGCAATATCCTGGTCAGTTGTGGGTGACTGACCTGTTGCCTTTTGGGCAAAAGATAAAAAGGCGAGTGGTAATATGTACAGTAAATACTTCACTTGTAATTAACATAAACAGTAATGTGAGCTTAATGTTACCTATTTTATCAAAAACTTAACATAAACTTAACATAAAAAATTGATATTTACCATCCATAATACAGGTAATTAATACACGCAATGAATTTTTGTAACAGTAGGGAGTAGTCGGGCGGCGAATAAAAGGCAATATTTTAAACCTGCTTAAAGCAGAGAAAATGATGAATTAGAGATCTTCAATCGCGTCGAGATATCGCGACGCCTGTTCTAGAATCAAATTTTTTTCCATCGGCTCCATTTTGTCCCATAAATGGTACATCATGCCAATACGTGGGTTGTTTTCGAACTTGTCGCGATGTTGATCATAAAAATTCCAGTATAGGCTGTTGAATGGACAAGCTTTATGACCATATCTTTTTTTTGGCAGGTAGTGGCAACTTTGACAATAGTTGCTCATTTTATTGATATAATTGGCGCTGGAAACATAAGGCTTCGTGCCCACTATACCCCCATCAGCAAACTGGCTCATGCCACGCACATTGGTGATTTCAACCCACTGGATGGCGTCGATATAGATACCCAGATACCATGCATCCATATCATCGGGGTGAATATTCGCTAATAACCCAAAGTTACCAGTAACCATCAATCGTTGAATATGATGGGCATAGGCATGCTGAAGCGACTGCCTGATTGCATGGCCCATACAATTCATCTTTGTCTTGCCAGTCCAATAAAAGGAAGGTATCTTGCGCTGGTGGTTCAGAGCATTTAGCTGTTCGTATTCCGGCATTTCTGCCCAGTACACACCGCGCATATACTCTCTCCAACCAATGATCTGGCGTACATAACCTTCGATTTGGGCTACAGATATAGTATGTTGGTTTTCCTGCCACTGTTGGACAGCAGCTTCCACAACCTCCTTCGGATGCAACATTTTCGTGTTTAAGGCAAAGGAGATACGAGAGTGAAATAGAAATTGATGTTGCGTGTGCATGGCATCCTGATATGTGCCGAAAAGGGGAAGGTTATACTGTAAAAAGTGTGCCAGATAAGCAAGCGCTTCGGCCCGGCTTACTGGCCAATGATAATTCAACGGGTCAATTTCCCCTATGGTTTTGATATCCATCGCCCAAAGCATGTCTACCAGGTCAGAAACATCATGCTTAAAAGATCGAAGGGGCGGTACCTGCACATTTTTAGCCAGCTTATTCCTGTTTTCCTTATCGAAATTCCACCTGCCCCCCATGGGTTCTTCTCCATCCATTAAAATATGGTGCTTTTTCCGCATTTCTCGATAGAACGATTCCATCAGATACTGCTTCCTGCTTTTGAAAAACATAGCCAAATCGGTACGTTGCGTCAGAAAATGTTCAGTATCATGTGCATGCGTTTCAATTTGCAAAGACTCTGCAAAGTCTTTCAACTGCTTATCCAGGCGATACTCGTCGGGTAAAAGGTATTCAAACAGGGTTATCTGCTGTTCAACCATGATCTGTCGGAGGTTTTCGGGGATTGACTGCTTATTGGCTGGATCATCTAGCGTCAGGTATATGATATTAAATCCTTCTTTTTGCAAATAGGCTTTGAAGTTTCGCATAGCTGAAAAGAAGCCAACAATCTTCTGGATATGATGCTGCACATAATCAGTTTCCTGCGTTACCTCCATCATCACATAAGTCGTATGATCCGGCTTTTCCCTGAACCACGAGTGGTTATAATTCAACTGATCTCCGAGAATAAACCGTAATTTATAGTTCATATATTACTGTAGTCAATAGCAAACTAGCAAAAAGAGAGAAAGTTTAAGCGGCACCTGGTCGATCCGATTTAAGGCCATTCCAGCTTCCTAATCGCTACGCTGCATCCTGAAACGCGACTTTTACCTGTCAAATAAAGGATATCCACTATTTTCTTTGGAATTATCCTAAATGATATTTAGTATTGCATCAAAAGTCAGTATCCTTTAGGATTTGATTTATAAAGAAGAGTGGAGAGACAGGCTCAAAGAAGCTCTAGCAACCAAACCGTAAACAAGCGGTAAAAGGTGCTAATTCCTGATCTGCAATGTTGCGGAGAATATAAATTTATAAAAATGAAAAAGGAAAATCTTAAGTTATACCCGTTTCTACGTACCGGTGGTGCTCCAACATCATACCTCGCATTTTACTTTTCGGCCAACAATCGCATAGACGACACCCTGTGTTGGCAGTGCTGTAAGCTTTAACTGAAAATCAGCTGAATCAATATTGCTATGCCTGTTTTAAGGGTTTAGCAACGCAACTACATCATACTATTACTTCACTAAACAAAACTAAAATCATGTCAAACTTACGTTTTGAAACCTTACAGCTTCATGCAGGCCAGGAGGTAGACCCCACTACAGGATCACGCGCAGTGCCGATCTATCAAACTACGTCTTACGTCTTCAATAACGCGGCCCATGGTGCCAACTTATTTGCCTTAAAAGAATTCGGCAACATCTATACCCGAATAATGAACCCTACTACCGATGTTTTTGAAAAAAGAATAGCAGCATTAGAGGGGGGCGTAGCAGCAGTGGCTGTGGGATCGGGCCAGGCCGCGCAATTTATTGCCCTAAATAATATCTTACAGGCGGGAGAAAACTTTGTTTCTACCAGGTTCCTCTACGGCGGCACATATAATCAGTTTAAGGTGGCCTTCAAACGTCTTGCCATAGACGCGCGATTTGCAGAAAGCGACGACCCGGAAAGCTTCGAAAAGCTCATCGACGGAAAAACCAAAGCAATTTATCTGGAAACCATAGGTAATCCAAGGTTCAATATCCCGGATTTTGAAGCCATTGCAGCACTTGCCAGGAAACACGATATACCATTGGTGGTAGACAATACGTTCGGTGCAGCGGGCTTTCTTTTCAAGCCTATCAAGCACGGCGCAAATGTGGTGGTTGCCTCGGCTACCAAGTGGATCGGCGGCCATGGAACAAGCATCGGGGGAATCATTGTCGATGCTGGTAATTTCAACTGGGGGAATGGGAAATTTACACAATTTTCAGAACCATCAGAAGGTTACCATGGCATGAATTTCTGGGAGGTTTTTGGTACCGATGGTCCGTTTGGAAATATAGCCTTTGCCATACGCGCCAGAGTAGAAGGTCTGCGCGATTTTGGTCCGGCAATTAGTCCATTCAACTCATTCCTCTTATTGCAAGGGCTCGAAACCCTGTCCTTGCGCGTGGAACGGACGGTCCAAAATGCGCTAGCTCTTGCCCAGTGGCTGGAAAATCATGAACAGGTAGAGAGCGTCAATTACCCCGGACTTACAACAAGTAAATACCATAACCTGGCAAAAAAATATCTAACCAACGGATTCGGTGGGGTGCTTTCCTTCAAAATTAAAGGTGGCAAAGAAAATGCAGAAAAATTTGTCGACAGCTTGCTGCTGGTGAGCCACCTGGCTAACGTCGGCGATGCCAAGACATTGATTATCCACCCTGCCTCGACTACCCACCAGCAGCTTTCTGAACAAGAGCAGCTTGCGTCTGGTGTAGAACCTACCAATTTACGTCTTTCAGCAGGTATCGAACATATCGAGGACATTAAAGCGGATCTTCAACAGGCTTTTGACAAAGTTAAATCTTCAAGTTTAGTACCTGAACTGAAATAATATAGATGCCTGAAGATAAAGTTTTTCAATATGATCAAATATTAAAGTTGGAATCTGGGGGCATATTACCCAGTTTCCAACTTCAATACACTACCCGTGGCAAAATAAATGCAGCAGGCACTAATGTGGTGTGGGTATGTCACGCACTAACCGGAAGTGCCGAATTTACCAGCTGGTGGCCTGGCTTATTTGGTGAAAATGAATTGTTCGATCCTAGAGAATATTTTATCATTTGTGCCAATACATTGGGTGGATGCTACGGATCTACCGGGCCCCTGTCTGTAAATCCAATAACAAAGAAACCTTACCACCACCTGTTTCCATTCATTACCAATAGAGACATCGTTTATGCTTTTAATCTACTTCGGCAACATCTCGGAATTCATCAGGTACATACCTTGATAGGTGGATCTCTGGGAGGCCAACAGGCCCTGGAATGGGCAATTATGCAACCCAACATATTTCAGCATCTCATCCAGATAGCCTCCAATGCAAAGCATTCTCCCTGGGGTATTGCCTTCAATGAAAGTCAAAGACAGGCCATCGTTCAGGATTTAACCTGGCAGCTAAACATCGATACTGCTGGTTTAGCAGGCATGAAAGTAGCAAGAAGCATTGCCTTGCTTTCTTACCGCAATTACCAGACCTACCAGTGTACGCAATCCGACCAGTCCGAAGGGCAGCTGGACGGGTTTCGAGCATCGGCCTACCAGGTATACCAAGGCGAAAAGCTAGCAAAAAGATTCAATGCTTTCACGTATTGGACACTATCTAAAGTCATGGACGCTCACCACGTAGGAAGAGGAAGGGGTGGAATGGACGCCGCGCTTAAGACCATTCGAGCCAAAGCATTATTTGTGGGAATAACCTCAGATGTACTTTTCCCATTGCAAGAGCAGGAGTATCTGGCTGACCGTGTTCCAGGATCCTCATTTGAAAAAATTGATTCCATTTATGGCCATGATGGTTTCCTTGTAGAGGTAACAAAACTTACGCATATCATTAGAGATTTTTTTAAAAAAGGGCCACCAGAGGAGGCTGTAGCATGGAAAACAAAATAAAGGTAGGCCTGTTCGGGTTCGGTTGTGTAGGCAAGGGTTTATATGATATTATTGCTGACGATAATAATCATCCTGTTGAAATTGTAAAAATCTGCGTAAAAGATAAAAGTAAAGTCCGTTTGATTTCGGCATCATCATTCACCTTTCTAAAAGAAGAAATACTAGAGGATGATGCCATTGATGTAGTCGTGGAAGCAATTAATAATGCCGAAGAAGCATTGGATATCGTAAGCCAAAGTTTAAAAAAAGGCAAAATGGTAGTTTCTGCCAGTAAACAGATGATTGCTAACAATCTCGAATTTTTACTTGAACTCCAGAAATTATACGGTGGCACGTTATTATACGAAGCTTCAAGCTGCGGAAGTATTCCAATCATTTCACTTCTGGAAAATTACTTCAGTCAGGAGAAAATTTTTGAAGTATCAGGCATTTTCAATGGCTCTTCCAACTATATTCTCTCCAAGATTACGCGTGAAGACCTTTCTTATTCAGAAGCTTTAAGGCTCGCCCAGGATCTGGGTTTTGCAGAGCAAGATCCCGTTATGGATGTGGGGGGCTTTGACGCTGCTCATAAGCTCTGTATTATCAGTAAGCACATCTTTGGTAGTTTCTTATTGCCAGAGCATATTTTTACCCAAGGCATTCAATGCCTCTCGTCTGCGGATTTCAGCGTCGCCAAAGAAAACGGGTTTAAGATCAAATTGATTGCATCCGCCGGGTTAACAGCAGAGGGCAATCTAAAAGCTTTTGTACTACCTACATTTGTACCGTCAACCCATGAACTATTTGATATAGAAGATGAGTACAATGCCGTCGTCCTCGAAACGCAATATGCAGGAAGGCAAACTTTAAAAGGTAAAGGGGCTGGTGGTTCTCCAACGGGCTCAGCCATGTTTGCCGATATCATGCAAGTCCGCAAAGGTATACATTATACATACCCCAAAAGCAAGACCAATAGCAGGAGCCTGCTACCCAATCGAACAACCTTTCCCGTATACCTACGCTATAAGCAGGAATTAGATCTTGATGAGTTTAATCTGAAAGATCTCAAGATATTATCTCAGCTAAATGGGGAGGTAGTTGCAACGGCGGTAATACAAGTAGAGGAGGGAAATGAGAAAATTTTTAATACCGATAAAAGAATTGCCCTGATCTCTAACCATTTAGTGCTTGATTCGGTAAATTTCAACAAAAAACGTTTAGAACTCGCCTGATTACTTCACTTATTTCGGAGCGCGTTGCCATGAAACCCAGTATGGCAACTTTCATTTTCTCCGTAAAACTGTATTATGATTTTTTTTGCCAGCTTACCTATCAAGCGGGAGAAGTAGTTGACTACAGCGCCGTGGGCAGAAGATTGGCATCTTTTTTGAAACAGTCCGCCATGTAATAATATGGGTTTAATTACAAGTAAAGTTCTTAAACAAAGGTAGATATAAACCTAAGACCACAGTATTTATTGCTAACTTTGTATTTGGTAGGTATCGATGAAATTTATATAATATCTGGCGTAACTTTCCATAGAAAAAGTTACCATGTGAGGCGCTGTTTGCCACCCCTATTCCAGATTGAATTCATAAACAGTTAAAAATATGAAAAAAGTACTCATAATTATAGGTGTTATCTTAGTTGTCATTATTGCCGCTGCAGCGATAATTCCTATTGTTTTTAAGGACAAAATCAAGGCTAAATTAGACGAGGAGATTGCTAAGTCCGTGAATGCCGAAGTGAACTTTGCGACAGAGGATTTCAGCTTGAGCGTTTTTAGAAACTTCCCAAATGTAACGGCTATTCTCGAAAATTTCAGTGTTGTCGGAAAGGACGAATTTGCTGGAGATACGCTTATTGCAGCAGCGTCTTTCAGGGTAGTGCTCAACCTCAAGAGCGTACTATTTGATGATAAAATGACCATTAATAGGATTGAGGTCGCTAATCCTAATATCCTCGTTAAAGTCTTGGAGAATGGCAAAGCCAACTATGATATCATGATCGGCGAAGAAGATGAACCCTTAGAGGAAACCGATGAGTCTACAGAATTTTCTTTGGGCATTGATAGCTGGGAAATCACGAATGGTAAATTAGTTTATGATGACAGATCATTAAAATTTTATACAGCCCTGGAAAATTTTAACCACAAAGGAGCTGGAGATTTTTCGCAGGATATTTTCGACCTGGACACGCACACCGACGTAGAGTCGCTAAGTCTAAGCTATGAAGATATGGCTTATCTAAAGGATAAGAAGGTGGTCCTCGATATGGTGCTGAATATGAACCTGCCGGAAATGAAATTTACCTTTAAAGATAATACAGCGCGAATCAACGACTTTGGGTTTGGCTTTGATGGTTCTTTTGCCATGCCCACCGATGATTACGTGATGGATGTCGCCTTTGCTTCTAAAGAAAACACCTTTAAGAGCCTTCTATCTCTTATTCCAGGATTTTATAAAGAAGGATTTGAAGATGTACAGACTGAAGGAAATTTAAAATTCGATGGCTTTGTAAAAGGTATTTACAGTGAGGTAAAAGAACAAATTCCTGCATTTCAACTTAATTTGCTGGTAGACGATGCCATGTTCAAATATCCTGATCTTCCCACTGCCGTTGATAATATCAATATCGACATGATGGTAGATAACAAAGATGGAAATCTGGATAATACCGTCATAGATGTGAGAAACTTTACGATGAACATGGGTAAAAATCCTGTAAACGGCAAAATAAGGATAGAGGGATTGGACAAATATAAAATAGCTGCTGATATACAGGCTAAACTAGACCTTGCTGAACTTAGCAGCATGTATCCTATTGAAGGTACAGCGTTGCGAGGAATTTATAACCTCGATCTTAAAGCTAATGGGGTTTATGACAGTATTTCTAATAGCATTCCCAAAATTCAGGCTAATATGGGCTTAAGAAATGGCTATATAAAATCGTCAGAATTCCCTTCTGCCATCGAGAATTTCAACTTTGTTTCTTCGGTATTAAATCAATCCGGCAAAATGGCGGACACTGAGATCAATGTAAGCGATTTCAATATGCTCCTCGATGGGGAGAAAATGAGCGGCAGGCTTTTTGTTAAAAACTTTAACGATTATACCTGGGACGTGGCATTAAAAGGAAATATAGACCTTGAAAAACTGACCAAGATCTATCCTCTTGAGAACATGGTATTGGCTGGTAAATTATATGCTGACATTGAAACCAAAGGAAAGATGTCAGATCTTGACGCCGAAAGATACGACCAGATGCCTACTAGTGGAACTATGAGCGTAGAAAACTTTTCCTATAAAAGTTCGGATGTACCACAAGGTTTCAATATTGCTACCGCAAAAGTAGCTTTTGACCCTGCAAAAGTGACGATCAACCAGTTTAGCGGCAATAGCGGTAGAACAGACATCAATTTGGACGGATATGTTTCCAACTATATCAACTATATCGTCAAGGACAATCAGACAATCAGAGGTAAGATGAATTTTAAATCTAAGCTAGTTGATTTGAATGAACTGATGGGCGGAGAAACTACTGAAGACACGACGGCCTCTGAACCACTTGAGGTAATAGAAATTCCAAAAAACGTAGATTTTGAACTTGTTTCAGCTATAGGTAAAGTTGAATATTCCAATCTGACACTCAATAATGTTAAAGGCATTATTGTCATTCGAGATGGTGTAGTTGCCATGGATAAACTGGACTTTAACACCCTTGGTGGCCAGTTTGGATTGACAGGCAATTACAATACGCAGGAAATCACCAAACCGACTTTCGATTTTGATATGGTGATCCAGAATCTTTCTATCAAGGATGCTTATCAATCCTTCAACACGGTGCAGGCACTTGCTCCAATTGCACAAAATGTAACCGGTAATTTTTCCACCGATTTTAAAATTGGTGGTGTTCTTGGAAAAGATATGATGCCGGTATTAAGTACATTAACCGGCGGAGGCCTGATCAAGATCGCACAAGCTGCATTGGTAGATTCTAAGATTATTTCTGGACTTACACAGGTAACTAAGCTGAGCAATACAGACCAGGTGGCACTAAAGGATGTCGTAATGCAAACCGAACTGAAGGAAGGAAGATTATTTGTGAAACCCTTCAATATCAACCTGGGGAATTACAAAACGGTGGTATCAGGCAGTAATGGCATTGATGGAAGTCTGGACTACGATTTGCAGATGAATGTTCCAGCAGGCGCTTTAGGCAGCAATATCAATAATGCTTTGGCATCAGTCACTGGAAACAAGAATAGTTCTTCTGAAATAAAACTCAATTTGAATTTGGGTGGCACCTATAATAGTCCGAAGATTGGATTGGCGGGGGCTAACGCTGGTGAGGGAGCCATAGCAAAACAAGCCGAGGAAGCTGTAAAAGAAAGAGCCACTGAAGAAATAGACAAAGTAAAGGACGATTTGGAAGAAAAAAGAAAAGAAGCTGAAGAGAAAGCAAGGCTTGAGATAGAAAAGCAGAAACAAGAAGCGGAAGAGAAAGCCCGCGAAGAGCTGGAAAAACAAAAAAATAAAGCAACGGACAAAGCGAAGGATAAGCTCAAAGACATCTTTAAGAAACCAGCCACGAAAATAGATACTACAAAAACAAAATAAAAAAAATAGGCGGGCTCAAAAGCCAAAAATAAATTAAAAAGCTACCTGGAAAATCGGGTAGCTTTTTTTTCAGCCAAAAAATTAGAGTCTGCCATGATGGAAAATGTAAACTCCTTGTGGCTCTAAGGCATGAGCCGTCCTGATCACAACACCATTAATCGTTTTAGAAGCGAAATTATAGCCGCAGGAGCTGAAACAGTTGATGCCGAATAAATCCCCACTTTTAAAGTAGAGAACCTCTGGCTTACAATAACACCGATGGCGAAAGGTATAGATCTACGCTATAAATCGGCTGTTAATATGTTGCAATGTTTATATCCTGTATTCTCAAC
>LXQK01000168.1:47213-57030 GCA_001683905.1 Marivirga sp. ANT-B6 | reverse complement strand
CAAATAAAAATCGTTTTATTTTAGGCATACCTAAATTTTATTTCTTTTTTTTCGTAATTATATTTTGTATTACCCTAAATTTTACTACCTTTGGTTACATGAAGTATTTTTGGATATTTGTCGTGCTTCCACTTCAAATTTTTGCTCAAACCACGGCAAAACCATCCTTTATTCGAGGAAAAATAGTCTCTGCAGATGAGGCTATTCCTTTTGCGCATATCGCTATTGCTCCGTTCAATGTTATGATCAGCAATGCGGAGGGTTATTTTTCCGGAGAGATTCCGGCGGGCACGTATTCGGTTGAGGTAACGGCCGTAGGCTATTTACCTCACAAGCAAACTATTATCATTAAAGCCGGAGAAAGTCATCAGATTCTGATAGCACTTACAGAAAACAACACCCAATTGCAGGAGGTAGTGGTAACTGGTACAATGACCCCACATTTTATCAAAGATTCGCCGGTAAAGGTAGAAGTGATTACGTCGAGATTTATACAAGCCAATCCTGGCAACAATGTGTTAGAAACGTTTCAAAATGTAAATGGCATACAAGAGCAGTTGAACTGTGGTGTATGTGGAACCAGTGAAATCCGCATTAATGGCCTCGAGGGGCCGTACACACTTTTCTTAATCGACGGTATGCCCATCATGAGTGCTTTGTCATCTGTATATGGGTTATATGGAATTCCGCAGTCACTCATCGACAGAATTGAAATTATCAAAGGGCCTTCATCTACATTATATGGTTCAGAGGCAGTTGGAGGTGTTATTAATATCATCACAAAAAACCCTGATAAACTTCCCTTACTGTCAGTAAGTAACTTCTATACCTCCCATAAGGAGTATAATGCTGATATAGCCTTTTCTCCCGAATTAGGTACCAAACTTCAAACAACCTTTAGCGGCAATTATTACAGAAACAAGTACGCCTTTGATGCCAATGAAGATAATTTTACCGATATACCACTAAGCGAACGGATTTCTATCTTCAATAAGTGGCAGCTCAAGAGAAACAGGGATAGAAGAGCCGATCTGGCGTGGCGATATTATTATGAAGATCGTTTTGGAGGCGAGATGCAATGGAACAAATCCTTCAGAGGTAGCGATTCCATTTATGGAGAATCCATATTTACATCCCGTATTGAAGTTATCGGCGCTTACGCCTTACCTATTGCGAAGGAAAATATCAGAATTGACTACTCCTATAACAACCATGCACAAAACAGCGTCTATGGCGATGTCTTTTATAAAGCCAGACAATCGGTAGCCTTCGCAAATTTTATCTATGACAAGCCAATAAAAAACCACCATTTACTGAGCGGCCTCACCCTTAGATACGACACCTATGAGGATAACGCACAGGCCAACACTACCCAAAACAATTTCATTCCGGGCGTTTTTGCTCAAGACACCTGGGATCTGCCTCAGCGTACCACGCTTTTGGCAGGTTTACGCGTAGACTATCAACAGACCCACGGTATCATCGTATCACCTCGGCTAAATGTAAAATATGATGTCGCTGCCAATACCATAGCCAGGATCAATCTGGGAACTGGATTTAGACGGGTAAATTTATTTACTGAAGACCATGCTGCGCTTACCGGGTCACGCACTGTGGAGATTGCGGAAAACCTCCTCCCCGAGCGGTCGTATAACATCAATCTCAACGTAAATCATAACTACTCCGGAAGAGAAACTACCGGGGCTATCGATCTGGACGTATTTTATACCTATTTCACTAATCGCATTTTACCCGATTATGATACTGATATCAATAAAATCATTTACCAGAACCTTAAAGACTACAGTATATCAAGGGGATTTGCGGTAAGTCTACAGCATAATTTCGGCTTTCCTCTAACCCTCAATGCTGGCGTAACTGTACAGGATGTCTTCTTGATTGAAAAGGACGACACTGGTAAAAAGATGAAAAAAGCGCAAATTTTTTCACCGGCATTTTCAGGCACCCTGACCTTAAATTATAGTTTAAAACGGCTAAAAACGGAAATCAGCTTTACAGGAAATTTGTTGGGACCCAAACCGCTGCCTGCTATTGATGATCATGCTGCAGGATCCTCAATGTCTAAGTGGTATACCATCCAAAATGTACAGGTTAGAAAGAGACTGCTTCATGGAATAGAAATCTTTGGAGGCGTAAAAAATATCTGGAACTGGACCCAGAATCAACCCCTTGTTAACCCTGAAACGCCTTTTGATGAATCATTTGATACTTCTTATGTTTGGGGACCGCTACAACCTAGAAGGTTTTTCCTTGGCGTTAAAAAAGAAATCGCGAGGTAGATGAGCGTGATACAATCTCGAATTCTTATGAAAATTAAAGGAGCTCTACCGTTTGCTAACTTTTCTTAATTACTTCAAAATATTCTTCAAAAATAGTCTTATTGATTAGCTTGGTCTGCTTACCACTACCCCAACTGGAAGACACTTCGTATAAACCATTAAAAGCCCTACCAACATAGTTTTTTTCAGCATCAAAGCCTTCCAACCCCGTATTCGGCTTAGGGACCTTATTACATTTAAATTCTATCCTATATCTATCCATGGTTATATGTTCTTCTCTGGTCGCACGTCAATTTTCTGCGAATTTAACTTTAAAATTTAATTTAAAATTGCTTTTAAACAAAAATATTTATTGTTTTCAAATATTCTGTAATTTAATATAGCAGTATTACAATAACATGAATTCCACTGAATTTATTATTACTTAAATTTAGGGCGTGACTGCTTTCCGAAAGTAAATTCTGTGACAACAATTTCGGTAAACTATAAACACCAAATCGTAAAATTAGCAATTAGTACCATCTTAAAGACAAATAATTCGATAAATGGTAAGAATTCTTCGACAAAATATTTAATATAAACATGATTTTAGCTTATTTTTGATGGCTATATAGTCGGGCGTATATATCATATTGCATTTAGTTACAACACATTCACCTTCAATTTTGATTATGTTGCGCCATGTATTGGCGTTTCACGCTTGGATAATCACCTTTCCGACGATTTCATTGTCAACCACTTTAAAAGGAAAATGCATAATCTAGTTGTATATTATAGTTATTTATAACCCAACCTAATTAAATGGAGGACATTGTAAAATTAATAGAAGTTGTTAAGAAAAAAGGACAACGCAGCATACAGTTGGTCAATCAGAATTTTAGAAAAAAAGAAGTCTCCAAAGACAATCAACTCTATGACGGAATCATCAGTGAAAAATATGTTACTGACGAAATTGCTGCAAAACATATGTTTCAGGCCGACCCGGGAAATAGAAACTACCGAAATGCCAAAGGAAAACTAAAACAAAAATTGTTAAACCACCTTTATTTTCTTGACTACGAGAAAGATATTTACACCTTGTATGATAAATGTGAGTATGAATGCATGCATTCACTTCATCAATGCAGGATTTTGATCAGAGAGGGTGCCAACGATATTGCGCTACGCCATCTCCCTCATCTGGTAAAAGCAGCAAAAGAGTTCGAATTTGTTGACATTGCTGTTGAAGCACTGACGCTATTGCGTAACCAATATGCTTTAAGCGGAAAAGCCACTCCCTTTCTTGAAACCGAAGAAGAATTGACTCAGTACAAACAATTTCACGCTGCCTTTCATCACTGCCAGGAGATATATCATGGCACCTTGGTATATTTGAATAAGTCAGTTAGTGCCCAAAACAGGGTATTAATGAAAGTTCCGGACACCATTGAAAAGATTGAAGAAACTGGAAAGAAGTTCAAAAGTGATAGCCTTGATATCCTGGCCCAGAAGCTAAGAATTGAGTACAATCAGCTCAATATGCATTTTGACGAAAATCTAAAGTTGTGCACAAAGTTAGAGAAGAAATATCTTCAAAAAGACAACACCGAAGTAATAGTAGATCTGGACAAGACCAAGATAGCTTTTACAAAATTATATGCTTTTTTCTGCCTAAAGGATGACAAGAATGGCAATGATTATGCGGATAAAAGCCTCAAATTATTCAAGAACGGAAGCAATGACTGGTTTAACTTTATAGAATATTACTTCCTGCTGATGATGAAGGGTCAGAACTATAAGAAAGCGGGTGAGATCTTTAGAAAAGTAAGAACGAATAAGAATTATAACCTATTGGATGAACAACAAAAGGTAAGATGGCAAATTTATCGTGCCTTTTTAGTATTTGTGAATGACACAAAACTTTTACGCTGGGGATTCGATGTAGACGAATTCCTAAAAGTTACGCCGGCCTATCCCAAAGAGGTTCAAGGGTACAATGTTTCCACCTTAGTCATCCAATTCATGTTCATGTTGCGCACTGGAGATATCGATGGCATTAAGAGCAGAATTACCGAATTGGAAAAATATAATTCTACGCATCTTGATAAGCGTCATAACTATAGAAACAGCATATTCATCCGTTTGATTAGCATTGTTGTTGAAAAAGAGTTTAATTATGAAGTGATTGCGGATAAAGGAAAAACATACTACAAAAAGCTCCTCAAAACCCAAATACCGGGCGATCTTGAAAATGACATGGAAATATTGACCTATGAGTTATTGTGGAATACTGTTTTGGATATTCTAAGAACCAATAAACTATATGTTCATTACCGTTTCTACAAAATGGAAGCTGTAGAGTAACTGCCCTTAAGGATTAAAAAGCCTGCTACACCATAGCAGGCTTTCTTTATGCCGGATTGGTAAAATTAAGTTCTGTATTATCTCCGATATTTAAGCTTTGGCTCAACCCTTTCAGGCTGGTATCATTCCCGATGATGGATTGGTCAAGCACGGCGAAATCAAGCTCACTGAAAGACCCCACAATTGTATCTTTAATGATAGAGTAATTGACGATAGTGTTGTCTCCAATGGCAACATAAGGCCCAATAATAGAATTACTAATCTTACAATTTGGGCCAATACTGACCGGCGGAATAATGATGGTCTTTGGATATTTATGACTTTTTATCATAAACTCAGGCTTATTAAGCAAAATGGCATTGGCTTCTAGCAGTGATTTTTTTCTGCCACAGTCATACCAATTATCCACAGGATATGTCGTCATGCGCTCCCCCTTCTCCAACATATGCATCAGAATATCGGTGAGCTGGTATTCACCTAAGGTTTTGATATGATTTTTTATGATGAATTCTGATGCCTCGATCAGTAGTTTTGGATTTGTTATTTTATATATCCCCACCAGAGCAAGGTTGGATTTTGGAATTTTAGGTTTTTCCACTAAGCGCTTGATATTACCTTTGCCGTCCAATTCTGCTACGCCAAAGTTTCCAGGCTTATCAACCTTTTTAACGCCTAGGACGGTATGGTCTGACTTTAAAAAGTCGTGGATATTCAGGTTCAGTACGGTATCGCCCAACATGATCAGTACCTCTTTTTCGTCCTTTAGGTACTGCCGGGCAAAATAAAGCGCCTGGCCTATTCCCTCCCTGGGCTGTTGCACCACAAAGGTGAAATTTATACCTGATTTCTCATAATTCGACTGGATGAACGACTCAATTTTATTCCCCAGGTAGCCAATAATAAATACAAATTCTGTTACGCCACCCTCTACCAATGTATCTACTATATGCGACAAAATAGGTTTACCAGCAACAGGAACCAAGGCTTTAGGCTGAGTATGTGTATGTGGCCTGAGTCGGGCGCCGATTCCGGCAACGGGAATTACTGCTTTCATCTTTTCAAGTTAAAGTCCTGCGCAATGATAAGGGAATATATTATTGTTACCCAATAATAGCAAAAAAGTGATTGATTATCTCTTGCTTTTAGGGCGTAGCAAGATATAAAGGCGTCATTGGGGGCAAGTCAGCATGAGCGTTGGCGCTATGTTACTTGCGTAAATGAGCACTAGAGCAAATATAACGGCAAAATATCATGATAAATTGAAAATTACTTTCATTTTTGTAAAATCATTTCTCATCTACCTTTTAAACGATCCTATTCTATGAACTTTATCATTACGATACTTGTAAACGGGCTTGCAGTTTTTTTAACCGCCTATTTCTTAAAAGGAGTAACTGTGAAGAACTACCTTTATGCTCTTCTGGTGGCAGTGGTATTAGCCGTTGTCAATGCCATCATTAAACCTGTTCTAATTATCCTTACCATTCCTATTACCATACTTACCTTAGGGCTCTTTATTTTAGTAATCAACGCCCTACTCATCATGTTAGTCGATTATCTTTTATCTGGTTTTAAAGTAAAGAACTTTGGGTGGGCCTTATTATTTAGTATTGTGCTTTCTATCGTTAATGCGGTGCTACAATGGATATTCTAAGAATTCGTTTAATTAATCGAGGTGCAAATAAGAAGGTCCTCTATAGGTAGACAAAAGACCTTCTTATTTACCTATTTTTCTATTTTGCTTAAACGTTGACATGTTTTTCTGCATGGTAGGATGACCTTACAAGTGGACCAGACTCTACATATTTTAGACCTCTTCTCAATCCTTCTTCTTTAAAGTGCTCAAATTTATCGGGGTGGACAAATTCCGCTACTGCAATATGCATTTTGGTTGGTTGTAGATATTGTCCCAAAGTCAATATATCCAATCCATGCGCTACAAGGTCATCCATGGCCTTATAAAGCTCGTCGTCTTTTTCGCCTAGGCCAAGCATAATGCCAGACTTCGTTCTTTTCCCATACGCTTTTGTAAGCTTGATCTGCTCCAGGCTCCTCTTGTATTTAGCTTGTGGTCGTACGCGCCTATAGAGACTCTCTACTGTCTCCATATTATGAGAAACTACTTCCTGCCCGGCACTAATCATACGGTATAAAGCGTCCCAGTTGGATTTAACATCAGGAATTAAAGTTTCTATCGTCGTCTCCGGACTTAGTTTTTTTGTTTCTACAACTGTTTGATACCATATTTCCGCACCACGGTCTTTTAGTTCATCACGATTGACTGATGTAAGCACAGCATGTTTTACACGCATCAAATGGATTGCTTCCGCTACCCGACGAGGTTCATCTGTGTCATATTCGGGAGGTCTGCCTGTAGCAACAGCACAAAAGGAGCAACCTCTGGTACACACATTACCTAAAATCATAAATGTAGCTGTACCTGCACCCCAGCACTCGCCCATATTTGGACAGTTGCCACTTTCACAAATGGTGTGCAACTTATACTGATCTACCAGCTTCCTAACCTGGGCATATTCTTTCCCTATTGGCAGCTTCACACGAAGCCAATTTGGCTTCGATATACGCTTAGGCTGCTCTGCGGCAAGCTTTTCTGCTTTTACTAATTCGTTTGAAATAACTGGTAATTCAATCATCGGAGCTACTATCTATTGATATTTAGGCCACAAAAATACGCATTATATATTGATATGGAATTTTCAGGAAGGACAACTGTATGGAGTTAGCGCCTGCTACCGTAGAATAAGGTAATGAAAGCAGATGTCCAAAGACTCTTATTTTCCACAAAAGCCAGCATAGGAATTTCGTTGGGAAAAGCCTCAACCATAAAACCTGTCTCGAAGCCTGTAACGTTGTTCTTAAACGTACCAAACTCGAACACAAAAGAGGTCTTGACATTCAGACCAAGCTGAATTTTAGATTCACCCAATCCTTTGAAAATGCCGCCAGTACCATAGATGTCGTTGGTGTTATAGGTAATATCATTCGGATCGTACCTTACACTTCTGGAATTGTCGTTTTGGCCTGGGATTTCAACATAATAAGGTGCCACAATGCCCAGGGTAGGTCCACCAGATATGTGCCCGTTTATTTGAATACCTTGCTGTGGAGCCTTTTTAAATATCACCCACTCTCTACCATACTGGCCTCGAATGGCATAAAAGTGATTTATTTTTTCAAAAATAAATGTGTTGCCAGTAAACCTGCTGGAATAGCGTATCTCTTTTGGATGCTTGACATTGACAAGTTCTACACCAAAAGTCTGAAAGGTCTTTGGTGTAATAGCTTTGCTATATTTAAACACTAACCCGCCAATTAAGCCACTGTTGGTGTTTTTATTGATCCCCCAAATAAATTCACGGGTATATTCATAATCTTCTGTATCTTGAGCATGTGAACTCAGAGAAACGCAGAAAACAAGGAGTACGCAAACCAGGATTTTAAAGTATATTTTCATTTATTACAGCAATGCATTGTTTATAAATGTAGGCATTTTTAAGTTAACGCAAAAATATTGGTTTAGTTTTATGGCAACAATTATTTCTACATATCAAGGAAATTTAAGAACAGAGGCAGAGCATATTCAGTCTCAAAAGAGAATTATAACGGATGCTCCTGTTGATAATAATGGTAAGGGTGAGGCCTTTTCACCTACCGATTTGGTATGTGCTGCACTTTGTAGCTGCATGATGACTATCATGGGCATCACCGCCAATAAAGAGGGAATCACGATCAAAGGGCTATCTGCGGAAACCGCCAAAACCATGCAATCGAGCCCAAGAAAAATTTCAAAAATTGAAATTAGTTTTTATTGGCCAAACCCAGAGGGAAGTGAGGAGCAGCTCGATAAACTAAAAAACGCCGCCTTGACTTGCCCTGTTGCTTTAAGTTTAGATCCCTCCATAGAGCAAACCGTATATTTCAAGTTCTAGCCCAATGGCTTCGTTAGGAAGTGATTTCCCTCTTTAAACTATTATATGAAATACCCATATGTGATGTATGGTATACACAATTGCCTTTGTCAATTAGGAGCAATTGTGGAGACTCATGGGATACATCAAATTCCTCTGCAATCTTATTCGAAATAGCACGATAACTCACCAGATCAAGATAGTATGGTTTTACGTTTTCAACTTCCTGAGCATTCCAGGCACGCTGCAACCTATCAAGCGCCATGCTGCTAATAGAGCACCTGGTGCTATGTTTGAAGATTAAAACAAATCTTTCAAAGGATTCTTTTTTTATGTCTTCTAAAGTATCTTCAGTTTTTAAATGATTCCATTCCATAGTTAGTAATACCAAATTTCACTTTCTCGTGAATCATATTTGGGTTTTTTATTTTTACGTTTAAGATTATCAGGCTGGTCGCTATTTTTATCTTTTCGTGACCACCATATTTTCCTCTTTCTCAACTTCTCTTTCTGAGCAAGGCTATTTTTCGATTTTCCTTCCAAATAGGCTATGCTAGGATGTGTGTTCTTTCTGGAAGAGCGCTTGATCTTTACATCGCCTTCGTAGGCATGTGCCTTAGCTGAAAGCTTCTTGAAATAATTAGCCTGACTCTTTTGCGACCTTTGTTTTATGCCGCCACTATAGGTGGAAGCGCTATAACTGTTAACGTTGTTTTTCGTTTTGTTGTTCCCTGAATATTTTGTGTCGCTCAGTTTAATGTCTCCCTGATAGGTTGATGCTGCATAGCTATTGGGTTTCCCCTTTTTCTGTTTTAAATCGCCCTGATAGGTCGATGCTGCGTAGCTATTAGGTTCTGTTTTTTGCCGCTTTAGGTCGCCCTGGTGGGTAGCGGCAGCATGACTATTATTCCCGTTATTTTTGTCATTCTTTAACTTGATGTCGCCCTGATACCGGGTGGCGTTATAACTGTTGGAAGGTTTTGCCTTGGGTTTGACATTTCCCTGGTATTGTGTCTCAGGGTTATAAGGCCTGTCCTGATCTTTGCGTGATGGATCTATCTCCTGCGTCGATTCTTTGCCTCTTGGTACTGCTTTACCAATATTGTCTTTGACTTTTGCAGGTTTAGAAGAATTTCTCTGAGGGGCTGCATCTTCAGCAGATTCCTTTTTCGGTTTTCTCTTTTTAAGGAGCTTCCTATTATCTTTCTTCTTTACCCTTTTTACCGTCTCAATTTTCTTGCCTTC
>LXQK01000168.1:33373-47082 GCA_001683905.1 Marivirga sp. ANT-B6 | reverse complement strand
CAAAGCAACAAGCAATAGATACATCGCCTACACGCTAAAAAGTGAAATAGGTAGAAGAAAATCCTCATCAATGGCATGAATAACTTTTCATCATCATAATTTTATTAAAATTACGAGGAGTTTTGTTAATAAAAAGCTCATAAAGAGCTGAATACTTACTCGTTCGGTTCAATATGCCATTAACGTCTCAATCTTTTCTTTAATTCTATTTTTAGGAAGAAAGTTTTGTTCTAAGCCTGGAGAAAAAGGAATAGCCGTGTCAAGGCTGGCCAGACGCATGATTGGCGCATCAAGATTCTCAAAATAATTTTCAGCAATCCACGCGGCTATTTCACCACCAATACCCCCGGTGAGTGAATCTTCATGCAAGATCAACACGCGCCCTGTTTTTTTGACTGATGCTGCTACAGCCTCTTTGTCCCATGGAAGCAAGGTTCTGAGGTCTATAATGTCGGCAGAAATATCAGCCATTTTACTTGTTGTTTCCAAAGCCCAATGTACCCCCATGCCATAGGTGATGATGGATAGATCCTCGCCTGTTGAAACCATAGACGCTTTACTAATTTCTACTGTATAATAATCATCGGGAATGGCTGCAGTTAGTGAACGATATAGCACCTTATGCTCGAAATACATCACAGGGTTCGGGTCTTGGATAGCTGCATTTAAAAGGCCTTTGGCATCATATGGATTAGACGGATAGACCACTTTTAACCCCGGCGTGTGAAAGAACCAGGCCTCATTGGACTGCGAGTGAAAAGGTCCTGCTGCAACCCCGGCACCTGTCGGAAGCCTTATCACAACATCGGCATTTTGCCCCCACCGGTAGTGCGATTTAGCCAGATTATTGACAATCTGATTAAAACCACAAGTAACAAAATCTGCAAATTGCATTTCTATAATGGCTTTATAGTGCTTGATCGACAAGCCGAGGCCGATCCCAATAATGGCTGACTCACAGAGAGGCGTATTACGAACCCTTTCCTTACCGAATTTTTCCAACATGCCTTCGGTTACTTTAAACACGCCGCCATATTCAGCCACGTCCTGCCCCATCAAAATCAGATCCGGGTATTTTTCCAGACTCTGCCGATGTGCATCAGCAATAGCATCGACATAACGCTTATCAGAAACAGCGTCCGTGGCTGGTGTTATTACCTGCTGCTGGAATGGCATATACATATCCTCCATCTCCATGGAGGTTTCAGCCTCCGGCATCGGCTCATCGAAAGCCTTCTTCAATCCCTGGTCGATATCTTTTTTAATCGCTGCGCGGTACTTTTTAATTTTTTCCTGGTCAAGGATATCGATTTCTAGCAGGTATTTTTCATAATTTTCTACCGGATCCTTCTTCGCCCATTTATCAAATAATTCCTGGGGAACATATTTCGTGCCCGAAGCCTCCTCATGACCCCTCATCCGAAAGGTGATTGCTTCAATAAGCACCGGTCGTGGATTGTTACGAATATTGGCGGAAGTCTGCTGAATGATGTCATATACCTCCAATACATTATTGCCATCTACCATGATGGCATCCATACCGTAGCCAGGCCCTTTGTCTACAAATTGTTTGAACCTAAATTGTTCATTGCTGGGTGTCGAAAGGCCATAACCGTTATTTTCTATCACGAATATCACTGGCAGGTTCCACACAGCTGCCACGTTCAACGCTTCGTGAAAGTCTCCTTCGCTAGAACCGCCATCGCCACTAAAAACCAGGGTAGCCTTGGGTTGTTTGTTCAGCAGGTTCGCAAGTGCAATACCATCCGCAACAGCAAGCTGTGGTCCCAGGTGCGAAATCATCCCCACCAGGTGATGGGCATTGCTGCCAAAATGGAAAGATCTATCTCTACCTTTGGTAAATCCTGAGCGCTTGCCCTGGAACTGCGCAAATAATCTATCGTATGGCACATTCCTGGCTGTAAAAACGCCAAGGTTCCTATGCATGGGTAGGATATATTCGTCTGGTTGCAAGGCCATAGCCGCTCCCACAGATATCGCTTCCTGGCCGATGCCGGAAAACCACTTGCTGACCTTCCCCTGGCGCAATAGCAGGAGCATCTTTTCCTCGATCATCCGTGGCCTTAATATGGCTTCGTACAAGTCAAGAAGTATCTGATCTGAATAATCTTTTCTATTGAATTTCATTTATACTATTTTGTAAAATGACAGTAATATTTTTCATTTGCCAGGTCGAGCATCGGATAATCTGATGGCTCATTGCCATAGGCATATATATATTCGAAGTCACCCAATTTAATTTCATCCTTTATACGAACGACTTTCTCTAATCCGTGGCAATTCGGTGTGCCAAACTTACCAGAAAATATATCGTTCAGAAAATTTAATCGGGTGGAAATCAGAGAAATACCTTCCTTGTCGCACCATGCCTCGAGCCATACGTCGCAGGATGCAGAGATGACGTAGATCCGATGTTTTTGTGCCTGATGCCACCGCAGCCTTTCCCTGGCATCTGGTAATATTAAAGCGGGGAGTACCTCCAATGCAAATTTTCTTCCGCCCTGGTCTAGCTTTTCCTTACTCCAACCTTTGTAGAAATAATGCAAGACGGCCTGTTTTAATTTCCAGTTGGAGAGCAACCTTATTTTATAAAGAAAGATTAAGGGCGAAAGCCATAAGAAACCAAGGTAAAACCTTGGCTTTCCATGTGTAGATTGAATGAAGGCTAAAAAAGTATCTTCCTTTGTTAGGGTACCATCGAGATCAAAAAGTGCCAGACGCATTAACTAGTTCTACCGTTTACTATTATTAAAAAACTTCTGATTGTATGAATCAAATAGGAAGATGTCTTTCATCCCTTAATCAAATACAAAATTAAGAATAAATATTTCATAAAGTAACAAATTATCCGGCCCATCCTTCCCTGTCCAAACTCCTGTATTGTATGGCTTCAGCAAGGTGCTCGATACGAATTTCTTCACAACCAGCCAGGTCGGCAATGGTTCGCGACACTTTTAAGATCCTGTCGTAGGCCCGCGCCGAAAGGCCCAGTCTATCCATTGCGGTTTTTAGCAGGGTTTTACCTCCCTCATTGATCTGGCAAACCTGCTTTACCATCTGCGCGCTCATCATCGCATTGGAGTATACTTCGTTATTGTTAGCAAAGCGAACCGACTGCATACCGCGCGCTTTGATCACACGCTCGCGGATCTGCGTACTACTCTCTGTTCGCCTGTCGGACGTCATTTCATCAAATGATATGGGTGTCACCTCCACATGTAGGTCAATTCGATCCAGTAGTGGCCCACTTACTTTATTCAGGTAGCGCTGTACAATGCCGGGGCCGCATACACATTCCTTTTCCGGGTGGTTATAGTATCCGCATGGGCAAGGATTCATGCTGGCGATGAGCATGAAATTAGCTGGGAATTCCACCGATATTTTAGCGCGTGAAATCGTCACATGTCTATCTTCCAAAGGTTGTCGCATTACCTCCAATACTGTCCGCTTAAATTCGGGAAGTTCGTCAAGAAACAAAACGCCATTGTGGGCAAGCGAAATCTCACCGGGCTGCGGATTGCCACCTCCACCAACGAGGGCGACGTCCGAAATTGTGTGATGCGGGGCCCGGTAGGGCCTCTGCGATATAAGAGAGGTATTTACGCCCAATTTTCCTGCTACAGAATGTATTTTTGTAGTTTCCAATGCTTCGAGAAGCGACAGGGGCGGCAATATTGTTGATAGCCTTTTTGCCAGCATTGTTTTCCCAGCACCTGGTGGTCCGATCATAATCACGTTATGACCTCCGGCTGCCGCTATCTCCATCGCCCTTTTAATATTTTCCTGTCCCTGTACATCAGAAAAATCTACAGCATACTCATTTACCTGACTAAGAAAAATATCTCTCGTGTCGGATTGAAGTGGCTCAATCATCAGCTTCCCCGAAAAAAAATCGATCGCTTCCTGGATATTATCCACACCGATAATATCCAAATTATTGACAATGGCAGCCTCCTCGGAATTGACCTTCGGCAATACAAACCCCTTAAAGCCCTGCTTACGAGCCTCTATAGCAATGGGTAATACCCCTCGTATTGGACGTAGTGACCCGTCTAAAGATAATTCCCCCATAATTACATAGGTTTCCAGCGTCTCGCTAAAAAACTGGTCGGACGCTTTGAGTATACCTAGGGCAATGGGTAAATCATAGGCTGAGCCTTCCTTTTTTATATCGGCTGGTGCCAGGTTTACAACAACTTTCTGACGAGGCATTTTATATCCGATGTGTTTTATAGCTGATTCTACACGCTGTTCGCTCTCCTTGACGGCACTATCCGGCAAGCCTACCATAAAAAACTTCAGCCCCTGGTTCACATTTACTTCTATTGTAATTGTGAAGGCGTTTACACCATATACAGCACTCCCAAAAGTTTTGGCCAACATATCATGTCAATTTTTCTATCAAATAAATAAGGATGTGAATGATCTTGATGTGCACCTCCTGAATTCTATCAGCATATCCCAGATGTGATACCCGGATCTCAATATCAGCTATATCAGCCAAAGCCCCGCCGTCTTTGCCAGTAAGTGCAACGACAAGCATTCCTTTTTGGCGAGCCGCCTCCGCCGCTTTCAGGATGTTCCTCGAATTTCCACTGGTACTTATTGCCAACAACACATCATCCCGATGCCCTACACCCTCAATAAATTTTGAAAAGATAAAATCGAAACCAAAATCATTGGCAACACAGGTGATATGACTTGGATCGGCAATAGCAATGGCGGCCATTGCATGCCTGCTTTCCCGATACCTGCCTGTGAGTTCTTCTGCAAAGTGCATCGCATCGCACATGGAGCCGCCATTACCACATGAGATGACCTTTCCTCCCTTTAGCAAACATGCAGCGATGCTTTCTGCAGCATCGTTAATGGAAGCGAGATTTTGTTCCTCGCTTAAAAATTTTTGCAGTGTATCTGCTGCCTCTGCCAACTCTTTGGCAATTAGATCAATCTGGCTCATGCTCAAGTTTTAATGAGGGGACGGTTTGAACAGGATAATATTCTATTGAAATTCATCGCTTTCAGGCGCTTTCTTTTTTGCTGGAAGAGAATCACCAAAGGACTTTAGCGAACTTTCCTTCGCTTCATTTTCCTCCTCTCTGTCAAAAAATTTGCCCTTGAGCCGGGCAACTTCCTTTTCAAGCTGTATATTTTTCTTAGTCAGTTGGGAGATTTGCACATTATCAATCGATATGGCGACAACCAGGAATACCAAACCAAGGATGGCCCACACCTCGAGAAAATCGAGAAACTCAAGCATTCCGAAGCGATCGAAAAGATCCTCGCTAAAGAAAACAAAATAAACAGAGACCAAAAGATAGATCAAAATAATGGCGTAGGAAACAATCTTAATTCTTTTCATAATGATGAGATTTGCCTGTAAAAAATAAAAATCAACAGTAACAGCTGGAAAATGACTGAATTATATTCAAAAGTTAATAAAAATATACAACTATTGTGGATTTTATTGCCTTTTAATATCAACTATACTGATTGCATCATGTTTAGTTTCTTATACAGTCCATTTTGATCTAGCAACATATCATGGTTGCCTCGCTCTACAATTTCACCATGCTGAATCACTAAGATTTCATCCGCATATTGTATTGTACTCAGCCGGTGTGCAATCACAATGGAGGTACGGTTTTTCATCAGGCTCGTAAGCGCCTCTTGTACAAGTTTTTCAGATTCTGAATCCAGTGCTGAAGTAGCTTCATCCAGTATAAGTATGGGCGGATTCTTCAGTACTGCGCGCGCAATGCTTAATCTTTGCCTTTGCCCACCAGAAAGTTTAGAACCACGATCGCCAATTTTAGTCTCATACTGTTTTTCTGTTTGCATAATAAAATCATGCGCGTTGGCAATCTTCGCCGCGGCCATTACCTCTGCGTCAGTAGCATGGGGTTTTCCAAAAGCGATGTTGTTAAATATAGTATCATTAAACAGGATGGATTCCTGCGTCACTATTCCCATAAGCTGTCGCAATGAGTCGGTATGGATATCGCGAAGATCTACGCCATCGAGCGTCACTTTACCTTGTGTTGGGTCATAGAATCGCGGAATGAGGTCTGCTAATGTCGATTTCCCTCCACCCGATGGCCCTACCAAAGCAATGGTTTTTCCCTTTCTTATGGATAAATTGATCCCTTTTAAGACAAGATCCTTTTCGTATCCAAAATGAACCTGGTGAAACTCAACGCTGTCGGTAAAATCTTCAACTATCTTAGCATCAGGCTTATTTTTGATAGCAGGCTCAGTATCAATTACTTTAAAAATCCTGTCTCCGGACGCCAACCCTCTTTGAATGCTATTAAAGGCAACAGAAATAGCTTTAGCCGGAGGCATCACCTGGGAGAACAAAATGATATAGGCAATAAATTCACTGGAAGAGAGATCCGAATTATCTTCTAATACCAGACTTCCTCCGTAATAAAGAATGACAGCGACCACCAAAACTCCCATAAACTGCGAAAAGGGGGATCCAAGTTCATTCTTGCGCGCCATAGAAACATTCACCCCTGCATAGTTTAGCACCTCGTTTTTAAAGGTGCTATTGATATATTGTCGGGCATTAAATGCTTTAATAACCCGCATGCCTGAAATCGTCTCGTCGAGAATATTAACAATATTGGCAAGCGATTCCTGGCTTTCGATTGCCTTTAACTTTAGCCTGCGCACGATTTCGGAAATAATCAAGCCTGATATGGGAAGAAGAATCAGCGAAAACAAAGTTAGCTCCCACGACATGTAAAATAGAATAACGAATAATCCAATAATAGAAATTGGCTCTTTAAATACGACTCGCAAGCTGTTGACCACAGAGATTTCCACTTCCTGTACGTCATTGGTGATTCGTGACATAATATCACCTTTTCTCTCATTAGAAAAATAGCCGATATGAAGCTTCGTCACCTGTTCAAAAATGTGCATTCTTAGGTTTAAGATCACGTTTGCCCGAACTTCTGCCAGTATGATGGCCGATAAATAGGTAAATAAATTAGATAACAAAACCGTTACAATTAAAATAATACACATAAAGATCAATGCGCCCTGCTTGCCATTCTCCAAAATTACCTGCTGAAAATAGTAGTTGAAAAGGTTTTTGAAGTAACCAAGTTCTAAAGAAAAATCTGGTGCTGATTTGATTACTTCCTGTGTTGTATCAACTGACTTGAACAAAACATCTAATAAGGGTATAAGTAGCGTGAATTGAATAAGGCCAAATACGACAGCCAGAATAGCATAAACAATATATTGGGGAATATACGTGCCCAACGGGCGAGCATAGGAAAGAATGCGTAGATAAGTCTTCATTGCGGATAAACGCCAAGCTAAATCATGTTATTGGATGGAAAGCCAGCTTAGCTGATGCAAGTTAATGCAATATCTTATGAAATAAAATTTGGTCTATATTTGGTGTACGTTCAGGTGTTCCTACCAAAAATCAGGCGAAAGGAAGATCATTTTGTGGAAGTGATTTGATGTTGTTGGCTCAATGGCAAAGGAAAGTTTTTGACACCCTTTAAGATAAAATTCTCATCCTCAATATCCTCAATATCTGCGATAATACTTACACTACTGTCGGTTTCCAGCACGATCGCATCGATCTTGCTAATATCACTCTTTCCTTTTTGGCGAAGCTTGGCAATAATCTCTTGTTCAGTTACCCGCTGATGCTTCATTTCTTCTCGTAGAAATTTACCTTTATATAAGAGGAGCACAGGCTGTGACTTTACAATTCTGCCAAATGATTTAAACCTTACCGATGCCCAGGTAATGATGTATTGCAGGAAAATTAAAACAAAGAAGGCCACAGCAGCATCAGCAAGCGGTACGTTTTTGCTAAGAATAGAGGCGGCAAGCGCCGAACCCAGTGCAACAGTTACAAGAAAATCAAACTGGTTCATTTTTGATAATGTTCGCTTCCCAGAAATCCGAAGGAAGAGAATCATAATGATATAAGACATCACCCCCAACAGCAGGGATCTGATCAGTCCTGCAGTATTGGAATAGAACAATTTGTCGAATTCATCCATCTTTAAAAAATTTGTAGATTAAATCAATCACCGGATACATTTATTTTTATGTATAAGCCTTGCAGTATAAAGAAGAAGCCGTAGCAGAAAAGGCCAAGAGCAATAAACCCGAGCACGTAAGGCCCGAAATCTGTCTTCACTAAGCCAAGCGCGTCTTCCGTACTTCCAGCGGAATCAGAGTTTGAAAAATATGCTGCTCTGAAGAACAGAAAGGAAATCACTCCCCAGACAACCCCTCTTGCTATATATCCAGCCTCGCCAGTTTTAATTAATATTTCTTTAAACTTGGTGGGTATCTCAGATTCCTTTAACCCCTTTCTGTATTTTCCAGACAACGCTTTACGGATCTGCATGATGCCTCTTATGAGGATAATTAAAGCAATGATGCCCAGAACCCACTGACCATAAGGCTGCTCCAATAATTTTTCAATTAGCGTCTGCTGCGTGCTTTCTCCACCACTAGAACTTCCTTTCACCAAAGTTCGAAAAGCAGAAAACGCGATAGCTGCATATGCAAGCGCGCTAATGGCATACCCCAGCCTCTTAATGATCCCTTTGCCATCGGTGCCTTCATGGTGAGGATCTTTAATGGCTTCGATACCACGCCAAACGACATAACCCACCAATCCGACTGCCACAGCACCCAGCAATATTTTGCCCAAAGGTTGCGCCATAATAATGCTTATAATAGAGCCCTTATCCGTGTCGTTGGTGTTTCCCGTGCCAAAAGCCGCCGTCATGGCAATAAAGCCGGTCAGGCAATAAACAATACCCTTTGCACCGTATCCAAAGCGCGCAAATTTTTCAATCCACTCATTTTGTTGTGAAGTAGTAGAGGATGATGATGTCATAAGTTTAAAAATCACTAGTGCAAAATGTCAGAAAAAAATGGTGGCGTCCGACGAAAAATAAACCGCAAATGGGTCTAATTGTTTTTTTGTGCCCTTTTGTTGCAGGTAAACTATATTTGCCTGTGACAAATCATCTAATTTATAAATTTTTATGTAACTGTAATTCAAAACGTTATGGCTCCAATTTTGCAAATGGTAAAAAATGACTGGAAGGGGACGCAACCTTTATGTTATAATATATGTACATACATATCTTATAAGTCTAAAAACCTCCCAAATGACCACAGCAACCCTAACCACAACAAAATGGGATATCGATCCTACACATTCCGAATTACAATTTAAAGTGAAACACCTGGTGATTTCAACTGTAACAGGGACCTTCAAAATTTTTGAAGGCACGGCGCTTACCGAAGGCGAAGATTGGTCTACGGCCAAAATTGACTTTACAACAAATACAGCAAGTGTAGATACGCGACAAGAGCAAAGGGATGAGCATTTGAGATCTGCCGATTTTTTTGATGCAGCTAAATATCCAGCTATTAGATTTTCATCAACCCATGTTGAAAAAATTGATACAGTTAAATTTAAGGTTTCGGGAGATCTGACCATAAAGGACGTCACCAAAACCGTACAACTCGATATTGAACTTGGCGGTCAGGCCGACGATTTCTACGGTAATACAAAAGCAGGATTTGAAATATCAGGAAAGATTAAAAGAAAAGAATTTGGTCTAACCTGGGACGGTGTGACTGAAGCTGGAAGTATTGTAGTAGGCGACGAGATAAAGATTTTGGCTAACGTTCAATTAATCAAACAGAAATAAGTCTTAATTCAAATAAAAAACCTGGGCACAAGAAGCATGAAAGCGTCCTATGTCCGGGGTTTTCTTGTTGAAGCCTAATCGCCGTAAGCAAAAATCTGTTGTTTGCTTAACCGGCAATTTATCCACTCAGCATCCATAGCAGCATTCAGCTTTTTATAGAAAGCTATGGCAGGTTCATTCCACTCCAAAACCTGCCAGGAAATACCATGTACATTCTCGGCTTTGGCTTTATTTACAATCTGGTCAAACAGTAACTTCCCTATCCCGCGGCCTCTTTGCGCCTGCGTTACAACGATGTCCTCCAGGTATAATGCTCTACCCTTCCAGGTGGAATACCTAAAGTAATACAAGGCCAACCCAATAATAACATCATGCTCCTCCGCCACAAAAAAACCAAAGGAAGGGTTATCATTAAAACCATCCTTAAGCATGTCTTCTAAGGTGTTATCCACCTCATCAAGAGCTCTTTCAAAGGCCGCAAGCTCTTTAATCAATGCAAAAGCCCCAGGAACATCCGTTTTACTTCCTGGTCTGATCTGCATCGGCTTCGTTGAATGTAGGCACATATCCCATATTGTACCAGGCAAAAGAATACTTATCTGCTAGCTCATCAATAATCTTAGACGTAGGTTTTCCAGCTCCATGTCCTGCATTCGTCTCTATTCGGATCAAAACGGGCGAATTCCCTGCATGCTTCTCTTGTAGCGTAGCAGCGAATTTAAATGAATGCGCAGGTACTACCCGATCATCGTGATCCGCAGTCGTGACCATTGTGGCAGGATAAGCGACCCCCTCTTTCAAGTTATGCACCGGAGAATATCCTTTGAGATATTTGAACATTTCTGGGGAATCTTCTGCTGTTCCATAATCATATGCCCAGCCAGCGCCTGCAGTAAATTTGTTATACCGTAGCATGTCCATTACGCCTACTGCAGGAAAAGCTACTTTTGCCAGATCGGGGCGCTGAGTCATGGTAGCACCGACTAACAAACCTCCATTCGATCCGCCTGCGATGGCCAGCCTCTCAGCGCTCGTGTATTTATTATTGATTAGATATTCTGCTGCAGCTATAAAGTCGTCGAAAACGTTCTGCTTTTTCATCTGAGTGCCGGCTTTATGCCAAACCTCGCCATATTCCCCGCCACCTCGCAAATTTGGCACCGCATATACGCCACCATTTTCTAGCCACACGATGGTTGATACGCTGAAGCTTGGTGTTAAGCTAACATTAAAGCCACCATAACCATACAAATAAGTGGGATTTTTACCGTTCAATTCAAGTCCCTTTTTATGGGTAATAAACATTGGAATTTTAGTTCCGTCTTTGCTGGTATAAAAAATCTGGTTAGTCTCATAGGCTTCCGGATTAAATTTAACATCAGGCTTTATGTACAAATCCGATGTACCCGATGCAATATCATATTTGTAAATACTGCTAGGCGTTGTATAAGATGTAAAGGAATAAAATATTACGGTATCTTTTTCCTCACCGTTAAACCCACTCACCGATCCGATACCAGGCAATTCAATCTTTCTTTCCAATTTGCCCTGCATATCATATTGTTCTACCTGACTTTTGGCATCTTTCAGGTAGCTGGCGAAAATTTTGTTTCCAGCTGTACCAGCCGATAAAACCATGCTTTTTTCAGGGATTACGCTCTTCCAGTTTTGGGGCGACGGATTTTGAACATCTGCAACTACGATTCTATTGTTAGGTGCTTTAAGGTTGGTGTGGATGTACAACTTGTCTCCCTCAGCGTGCAGCACATAATGATCATTATCAAAACCCTTTACAATGGGAATAATTTCGCTTTCTGGCTTGGTAAGGTCCTTGAAATATAACTCATTGCCACTGGTAGATTCTGATGCCGAAATGATCAGGTACTTGTCGTTCTCGGTAACATAACCCCCAACATACCGTCGGGGCATTTTTTCACCGCCAAATACCAGCTTGTCCCTTATTTGCGATGTTCCGAGCTTGTGGTAATAAAGTTTGTGAAACTGAGTGACACCAGAGAGCTGGCTCCCTTCTTTGGGCTTATCATAGCTACTATAATAAAAACCTTCGTCACCTTTCCACGATACACCGCTGAACTTTACGTCCAGGATTTTATCATCCAGTTTTTTACCTGTCTCAGTATCCATTACATAAATCTCGTTCCAGTCTGACCCGGAGATGGATATAGCATAAGCAAAAAGGCTCCCATCTTCTGAAAAACTTGTGCTACTTAAGGAAACTGTGCCGTCTTCAGATAGCTTATTAGGATCTAAAAATATTTTGCCTTCATTCTTTAAATTATCAGTTACATAAAGTACACTTTGATTTTGTAACCCATCATTTTTATAATAATAGTACTTTCCGCCTTTCTCTCTTGGAGAGGAAATTTTTTCATAATTCCATAGTTCTTCTATCCGTTTTCTGACCTGATCACGAAAAGGAATTTGATCCAGGTAAGCAAAAGTCACCGCATTTTGGGCCTTTACCCAGGCTTTGGTTTCTTCAGCATTATCATCTTCCAACCATCGGTAAGGGTCGCCTACCTTCACCCCAAAATATTCATCCACAACAGCCGTATCTTTCCTCGTTTCCGGATAAATGGGTCCATCTGCTATCATTTTCTCTTCTGTTTGTTGAGGATTCTGACACGCTGCGTTGATCAAGCTCATACCCAATATATATATTAAAAAATTTTTCATCGGTACTTTTTTAAGAGTTGTTTAGGGTTATAACCTTAAACTTAATATTTATAAAGAAAACAACCTAGCCTTTAATCAAGTCACGGATTGAAATTATTTTCTTATGCAAAGTCCAATCAGCAAAAACAATCGTCAAAAGAAATTACCAATTGAGAACTTCAATTGGTATTAGCGATCTTGTCCCCAGTATCGCTGTTTTCGGAAAGGCTACCTGTAATTTACTAAACTTTTCATTTTACCAATTCCTTGTAATCATCTACTCCAAAATGGTATAATTATTATATTTTTCTTTTGCTTTCTAACTTGATTTCATCACATATTAACATGAGTTCGACTATCAAAACACCGACATGCCAGCGGGCTTGAACCCGCATAGATAGCCCGTGATAACGGGTGATGCATGAAATTACTACCACGACCACAGCGTGGTCGAACAATGCATTATAACATATATTTTACCTCGAATTCAATATTGTGTTCTTCCAATAAACGCATATATTCCTCGCTGAAGTAATATCTCGATGATGTAAGCCTTATTTGTTTATCTTCATCCTGCTTAAGAAGTTGCCAGTGAAGAACAGAGCATTTTAAATTGAATTGTATTTGTTCAAACATTCTTCCTTCTCATAAAGCAAAGCATAGACTTCTTCTTATAACATAGAGTCCATCTCGAGTAAAATACTATTTAACAAGTTATAGCAGGAGTTTGCAGGTGAAAACAACTGCAGAGACGAAAAAAGTTTGTATTAAAATTTAATTGATAAATATTAAATAAGTTTAAATAAAAGTTAGTAATATGAAGTCCGAACGATCCGACTATTTTCTAATTACAAGTGGTATAATTTTTTTGATATCCATGGGACATTATTCTATATCTTGTATTTTCTTTAAAAACGAAGTTTAGACCTTAAATGCTTAAGCAACAACAAAAAAAAATAGGATTAGGAACCGCGCCGGTTTTTTTAACGGCCATATCCACTATTCTTGGTGCCATAATGTTTTTAAGGTTTGGTTATGCGGTAGGCCATGTTGGCTTTCTCGGATCATTGGCCATTATACTTGTAGGCCATATGGTGACCATTCCCACTGCAATGGCAATTGCTGAAATTGCTACCAATCAAAAAGTGGAAGGAGGGGGGGAGTATTTCATAATTTCACGTTCTTTTGGGCTCAATATTGGTGCATCAATTGGTGTTGCGCTCTTTTTCTCACAGGCCATTAGTGTGGCTTTCTACATCATTGCCTTCTCACAAGCATTCGAACCTTTATTTGATTTTA
>LXQK01000168.1:11512-33256 GCA_001683905.1 Marivirga sp. ANT-B6 | reverse complement strand
TATGATTAAAGAATTGTAAGTATTCCCGCCATAATTTTACTTATAATTATTATAACCACTAAGGGAGCGAACCTCGGGCTTAAGGTTTTATATGTAGTGGTTAGTATTTTGTTTATTTCCCTAATTTTTTTCTTTTTGGGAGAAAGTAAATATTCTGCAACTGAAGTAGAATTTTCATTTGGTAAAACGGTTCAGTATCCTGATGATTTTTTTTATGTTTTTGCTATTTGCTTTCCAGCATTTACCGGTATGACAGCCGGAGTAGGTCTATCAGGAGATTTAAAGGACCCCAAAAAATCCATCCCTTACGGCACTTTGGCTGCAACCATTTCTGGGATGATTATTTATTGCTTCATCGTATATAAATTATATATTTCTGCCAGTGCAGAAGATCTTGCCGAAGATCAGCTGATCATGAGTAAAATCGCATTGTGGGGTCCTATAATACCTATTGGTTTAGCGGCAGCAACAATTTCATCTGCCCTGGGATCCATCCTGGTGGCACCAAGGACCTTGCAGGCTCTCGCCCACGATAAAATTTTTCCTTCCCGTAAAGTTAATTTCTGGTTGGCCTTGGGAAAAAAAGAAAATAATGAGCCATTAAATGCAACCATTGTAACCTCAATTATTGCTTTATTTTTTGTTGCGATAGGAGATGTAAATATTGTAGCGGGGATTATTTCCATGTTTTTTATGGTTACCTATGGAGCAATTTGCCTTATATCTTTTCTAGAGCATTTCGCAGCTGATCCTGCATACCGGCCTTCTTTCAAATCAAGATGGTACCTGTCGTTAATGGGTGCCATAATGTGTGTATGGCTCATGTTTAAGATGAACCCTACCTTTGCTATTTTATCAATTATCATCATGTTTGGGATATTTATTGGACTTTCCAAGAGCAGAAATGATAACAAGGGACTTTCATTAATTTTTCAGGGAGTAATATTTCAGCTTAGTCGAAAGATGCACGTTTTCATGCAAAAATCCGATAAAGAAGGGGATATTGGACATTGGAGGCCATCGATCATCTGTATATCAAACAGAACTTTTGAACGCTTTGCCGCTTTCGACCTTTTGAGGTGGATATCTTATAAGTATGGATTTGGAACATATATTCATCGCATTCCCGGATATCTTTCTAAGGAAACGCATCAGCAATCCAGAGAGATCTTAAACAGACTGATTAAGTTATCAGAATACTCAAAAAGTAATGTTTACCTGGATACTTTGATTAGTCCTTCATATACTTCTGCTATCGCTCAGGTAATACAGCTTCCCGGTGTATCAGGAAAAGAGAATAATATGATCTTGTTTGAATTTGCGAAAAGTTTGCCCGATAACCTGGAAGATATTATTGATAATTTTCAGCTCATTAAATCTACAGATTTCGATATCTGTATCTTAGGAAGCTCTAACAGAAAATTTGGCGTAAAACGCTCTATTGATATCTGGATTACTTCACAGGATTATGCAAATGCAAACCTTATGATCCTGATGGCTTATATAATTCTAGGCCACCCGGAATGGAAAAAAGGAAGCATTAAGATTTTTATGATCAGCAAGGAAGATGAACTTCCAGATCAGCGAGAAAAACTTCTTTCGCTGATCGATGCAGGAAGATTGCCCATATCTCCATTAAATATACGCTTTATTTCCCAAAAGGAAAATATTGATTCAAAGCAGATTATCAATGAAAAATCGAAAGATGCCGATCTGACCATTATAGGTTTTAGAAACGAGCTTATAAAGAAAAAAGAAGTGCAAATATTTTCAGATTATGATGATTTAGGTGATATTCTTTTTGTAAATACCTCCAAAGAAAAACAAATCTTCTGATCATATATAAAATTGAAGACCCGTAATCTTCCTGAAAGTGGGGAATTCAGTCGCTAGTCATCTTTCTCAACGGAAATTTTTTCCTTTCTCCTGGATGTGATTTTCTTTTTTCTGATAGACAAGTCACTGTCAGCCAATTACGCACAAACTTTAAGATAACGCAAGCGATGATGTGCTAAAACAGGAAATCATGTCAGAAGTTCCATACATCGATACTCTAAATATGGTGTAATTATTATATCTCTTGCCTTCTAACTTGATTTCATTGCTTATTATTAAATTAGCAACAACAAAGAAGCACCGCTCCATAGATTTCGGTAAGATTACCCGATAGATTCGAATCCTAAATATGGCACCAATACCTTCGGAAAGCGGATGCTATCTTTTGACTGATTATTTTCCAGCAACGCAGCCATGATCCTTGGTAACGCCAGTGCGCTTCCATTTAAGGTATGTAATAAGGTCATCTTTTTATCATCACCCTTGAAACGGAGTTTTAGTCTATTGGATTGGTACGTTTCAAAATTACTTACAGAGCTTACTTCCAGCCATTTTTCCTGTGCAGCTGAATAAACCTCGAGGTCGTAGGTAAGCGCGGAGGCAAAACCCAAGTCTCCTCCACACAACTTAAGTACCCGGTAAGGAAGTTCAAGTTTTTCCAACAGACGCTTTACATCCTCAAGCATTCCTTCCAGCGCCTGATACGAATTTTCGGGATGATGAATTTGCACAATTTCCACTTTATCGAACTGGTGTAACCGGTTCAACCCGCGAACATGCGCTCCCCAGCTTCCTGCCTCACGCCGGAAGCAAGGCGTATAACCTACGTTCTTTATCGGAAGCTGATCTTCAGAAAGAATTACATCGCGATAAAGGTTGGTGATAGGTACCTCTGCGGTAGGGATGAGGTAAAGGTTACCCTCAGGGATATGGTACATTTGCCCTTCCTTATCCGGCAGCTGGCCTGTAGCAATGCCTGATTCCTGGTTGACGAGGATGGGGGGTTGTACTTCATGGTATCCTGCTTTGACGGCCTCGTCTAAAAAGAAGTTAATTAAAGAACGCTGAAGCCGTGCGCCTTTTCCTTTGTAAACAGGGAATCCGGCACCCGTAATTTTGTTACCCAGGTCAAAATCGATGATGTCGTATTTCTTGATCAGCTCCCAATGAGGCAGGGCACCGTCGTATAAAACCGGGAGCTCACCATGCTGAAAGATGTTCTCATTGTCGTCGGCACTTACACCGTCTGGCACGTCGGAATGTGCTGTATTTGGTATGGTATATAATAGTTGGGTGAGCTCCTCTTCATATTGCTGCAAGGTCTCCGCCAGACTTTTTGATGAAGCTTTAAGCGTTGCTGATATTTCTTTTCTTTGTGTTGCTGTTTCTTTCTCTCCCTTTTGCATCAACTGGCCGATTTCCCTGGCAACCGCATTTGATTCAGCCAAAACATTGTCCAGTTTAACCTGGGTTTCGCGGCGGGTTTGATCCAGATCTAAAACTTTATCAATAATTTCTTCGGCATTTTTAAATCTTTTTTTTAATAATCCTGTTATTACTTTATGTTTGGTTTCTTTCAGCTGCGATACTTGTAACATATAGTTTTTATTTATTATATTTGCAAAACTAAGTCATTTTGCTATATTTCATAATTATAGAGACTAATTTAATGCTCACACAAGGCTAACAGGATGTTGTCCTTTGTAATCAAATATAATTCTGAAAAAAATTAGCTGTCTCTTTCAATTCATCATCAATGTTTCGGGTATGGTGATTTGAAAATAAAAACTTGACAAATATCTGTAGTTACTATATAATTGCAAAGTCTAAATAGCGGTTGAGCTTTTTCTTACTGAGTTCGCATCTTTTTAGTTATTAGATCAAATATCTTATTAAATCAATAATCACAATTCATCATCTTACTTTAAACGTCGCCCAGCTCGGATAGCCACGCTAGGGAACTAGTCCTAATTATTTATTATGTACAATATTGAAGAGTTAAATGTACGGCTCCTTTCAGAACTGAAGGATATCGCTGAGGATTTAGGTGTAAAAAATCACAAGAAATTACCCAAAAAGGAATTAATATATAAAATATTAGACCAGCAGGCCATTACACCAGAGAAAGACCTACCTAAGAAAAAAGCACCTGATGCTGTCGCGATTGATACCGCACCTGAGGAAGCCGTAGAAAGACCTGAAATAAAAAGCAATGGTAACGACAACACGGATTTCAAAAGACCCCGAAAAAGAGAAAATGTAACCGCAGTAAAAGATGATGACTCATCTGAAGATGGTGACGGCACTAAAGAAGAAGATCTTTTAGGTTCTTTTAAAGTTGAGGTGGACGAAAGTGGTGCGAAAGAAAAGGCATCCGGTACCAAAGAAGCACGACCTGCAAGAGAACCCAGAGAAGGCAGGGATACCAGAGAGCCTCGAGAAAGCAGAGACAACAAAGATAAAAATAAAGATTTTAAGCGGGAACCACGTCAGGAATCGCCTAAAGCACAGGATAGCCCTACGCCAAGGCCTCAAGAAACTTTTAAGCCCAAAAAAACCAGCAGTATTAAAGATTTCGATGGCCTGATAGAAAATGAAGGTGTATTGGAAATTATGCAGGACGGCTATGGCTTTCTGAGATCTTCTGATTACAACTACCTGGCTAGTCCCGATGATATTTATGTGTCTCCATCGCAGATAAAATTATTTGGCCTTAAAACAGGTGATACCGTAAAAGGACAAATCAGACCACCAAAGGAAGGTGAAAAATATTTTGCCTTGTTGCGTGTAGAATTTATCAATGGAAAAACAACGGAAGAGATTCGTGATAGGGTTCCATTTGAATATTTAACGCCTTTGTTTCCCGAAGAAAGGCTCAACCTAAGTACTACTCCCGATAAATATTCTACCCGTATATTAGATCTTTTTGCCCCAATAGGTAAAGGACAACGTGGTATGATTGTGGCACAGCCAAAGACCGGTAAGACAGTGTTGTTAAAACAAATCGCTAACGCTATCTCCGAAAACCATCCTGAGGTATATCTGATTATTCTTCTGATTGATGAACGACCTGAAGAGGTTACCGATATGGCACGTAGTGTGAATGCTGAGGTAGTTTCTTCAACATTCGACGAGCAAGCTGAGCGCCACGTGAAGGTTTCGAGCATTGTGCTGGAAAAGGCCAAACGAATGGTAGAATGTGGTCATGATGTTGTTATTCTACTGGATTCTATCACCAGATTAGCCAGAGCGTATAATACGGTGGTACCTTCATCAGGGAAAATACTCTCGGGTGGTGTAGACGCCAATGCATTGCATAAACCAAAACGATTCTTTGGAGCTGCCAGAAATGTTGAAAACGGTGGGTCACTAACCATCATTGCAACAGCCTTAATTGAAACCGGTTCTAAAATGGACGAGGTGATATTTGAAGAGTTCAAAGGAACAGGAAATATGGAACTTCAACTTGACAGGAAGCTATCTAACAAGCGCGTTTACCCTGCCATTGACGTTCCAGCATCTGGTACCAGAAGAGAAGATCTGTTGATGGATAAAGAAGAGCTTGCAAGAGTTTGGATTCTCAGAAAATTTATGTCAGACATGACGTCTAACGAAGCAATGGAGTTCCTTTTAGAAAGAATGAAAGGGACTAGAAACAATGAAGAATTTCTGGTATCTATGAACGGGTAGTTTTAAATTTTGCTATATCAATAAAAAAAGCGATGGTTCTTCATCGCTTTTTTATTGATATAGCAAGTTCAATATCTAAGATATGGCCAAATATTTCAAAAACACGTCTTCTAAAGTAGGGCTTCCGCCCGGTTCTATTAGATACGTTGGAAAAACAAGGGAAGAACCTCTTCGCATCTGCGTATTCGAATACTCCGAAGACCACCTCGAAGAATATACCAACATTACCGTTGAAGAAGCTTTGAGCTATCATCGTCAAGGGTCTTTTTTATGGATCAATATGGACGGTGTACATCATGTGGATGCTGTTCAACAGATATGCACTCACTTCGGGATACACCCTCTAACCATAGAAGATATACTAAGCACAGAGCAAAGGCCTAAACTCGAAGATAGTGAGACCTACATTTACATGGTCTTAAAAATGCTCGAGTTTGACCCGATCAAGGGCAACGTAACGGCAGAACAAATCAGCATGATTTTAGGCGAAAACTTTGTAATTTCTTTTCAGGAACGGCCCGGCGACACTTTTGAGCAGGTTAGAAATCGTCTCCGGCAGGGCAAAGGAAGAATTAGGAAGTCAGGGGCTGATTATCTGATGTATACCCTGATAGATACCATTATTGACTACTACTATGTAATCCTCGAAAACTTCGGTGATAAATTAGAAACCATAGAAGAGGATTTACTGGTCGATGCCAGCTCACGCACACTTACATCGCTGTATAACCTAAAAAGAGAAATGGTTTCGGTACGGCGATCGATCTGGCCATTGCGGGAGGTAATAAATAGACTGGAACGCGACGAACTAAAATTGATAAAAAAGGAAACGCGCATATTCCTTCGTGATGTTTATGATCATACCATACAGGTCATTGATACAGTAGAAACCTATCGCGACGTACTTTCAAGCATGGTTGACCTCTATCAGTCTACCATTGGCAATAAGATGAACGCCGTAATGAAGGTTTTGACAATCATCTCCACCATCTTTATCCCGCTCACATTTGTTGCTGGGTTATATGGTATGAACTTTGAATATATGCCCGAGCTCAACTGGCGTTACGGCTACTTCACCGTACTTGGTATTATGTTTTTGATGAGCCTGATGATGATCTATCTATTCAAGAAAAAAAAATGGTTGTAAGGCTTATCGCCCTTCTACGTAATCCTGCAAGTAAGAGAAATCCGGCGTAAGCTTTCCATCTTTTGTTATCGTTGCATTTTCTATGATTGGGTGTTTTTCATTATGAATCAAGTGAGGTAAAACCTGGTTGATCAGTTCCCTTCCAAACTCTTCTGAGGCGTCTCTTGGCAGTTCGCAGGGTAGATTATCGATTGCCATGACATTGACATGATTTTCATCCGAAAACGCGGGGTAGACGCAATCGTTTGCGGGATTATAATCATAGAATGGCTCCTCAATCGTGGCGGGCTTTTTGGTAGATGGAATGGAACCATCTATATCACAAGTTATATCTGCAATCACTTTAATATTAAACTTATCTTCCATATCCATCCTTGTAAATAGCGGCCCGGCATTTGGATTCCAGTAGGCAGCAGCGATGAGCAAGTCGGTTTTACGCGCGTAAGTATTAAAGGTTGAATTATAGGGTAATGGGTTTTTGTAAAAATTCTTTTGGTCAAATGGGGCACCGTCTCTGCGCTCGTAATAGTCGCTACTTCGCAGATGGCAAAAGACAGGCTCATCAAACGCTTCGTGCATAAAGGCTTCTTTAGAAACCTGTTTTATCCGCATTCCCGTCAGAACTTCTAGAGCACCTTTTCCAACTCTTCCTCCGCCGGTTACTGCAATTTTGATAGGTGGTAGTGCTACTTTTACAAATTCACCCTTCAGTTCTTCAAGATTAAAGCAATCCTTTGCTCTTTTTAAATCAAAAAGCTGGTATCTTTTGCCATAAGCCAGTATACCGTTATAGGCACCAACAATCCCTGCGTACCGACCAAAGCCAATGATTCTTTTCCCATTAACATCTTTGAGCACCTCATAATCGATCAATCTGATTTTCTTGCTCAAAATCTTTTGCAAAAGCACGCGATTGTAAACCTGCTTTTTAAAGGTGTGTGAGAAGAACAGAAATGTTTTCCCGGGTATGAGTTCAGCGGCTGGAACTTCCTTTACACCTAACACAATATCACAATGATCAATACTTTCGACAACCTCTATACCTGCATCTTTATATTCTTCATCGGTATAAGCACGAAAGGGTGAACTTTGGCAATAAATTTTTACCTGAGGAAAAGCCTTCTGAAAAGCATTAGCCTGGAACGGGGTTAATGGAGCTCTTCTATCGACGGGAATTTTACCTTCTCTTAAAATACCAATGTTCATCTTGTTCATGTATATTAATATAGTTTATATTAATCAAATGCTACTTGTAAAGGTCGGCGATTTGATGTAATTATCAATAGATGCACTTTGCAACCAATTGTTTACTTGAAAATTGAGCAAATTTAACACTTATTAATGGGATGATTTATTACTATTCTAAAAATATTACGCTACTGCGTAGTTAAGCCGATGTAGCTCGTTACTGTGTTAAATTAGCGTATTATATTTAACGCTAATACGCTTGTGAAAGCTATCCGAATAACGAATGTTCTTCCTTTTTTGAATTTTTGCTGTAAGGCCCAACTGCCTGGATTAATTTCTTAATTGGCATCGACTGCAACCAGACTTTTCCTGTGCCACGCAACGTGGCTAAAAATAAGCCTCCCCCACCAAAAAGCATGGTTTTCAACCCGCCATCGCGCTTTATTTCCAAATCGACCAACGGTTCGAATGCAACTACACAACCCGTATCCACGCGTAGCACGCTGTTTTGAAGCTCTTTTTCTATTAGCGCGCCTCCAACTTTTGTGCGGAACTCGATTCCCTCTTCCATATAAACCATGGAACCCGCCTCTGCGATGACAGTTTCAGCCGGATCAAGTTCTATTTCTACAACCTAAATGCCTTCGCCATAGATCTTATAGTCAATGGAATGTACATTATTCATCTTTATCGTTCAAAATATCCTCATCTGTCTCGAAAGGGAAATCGTCATCAGCACCATCATTATCCTCACGCTCCTCTTCTTCCTCACTTTTTAGAGGTTCTACAAGATCGTCCCTATCGCGCAGCTTTTTATCATCGACATTTTTATTTAAAAATGCGTTGATTTTTTCTATATCATAGTTGGTTTTTATTTCACCAAATGAATCTATCCTGATGTCAAAACCCTCCAATTCAGGGTTGACTTTGGGTGTATCCTTCGGATTTGGTTTTTTCTTTGCCATGTTACTAATTTTTTGCGTGCTCCTTAAGTGTTACTAAAGCATTTTCGATTCTCTCAGCAGTTTCTTTGGGGCCTACGATCTCAATGATTTGCATTAAATCGGGCCCTGCAGCTACACCTGTAATGGCTAGGCGAATCGCTTGCATCACCCGTCCTATCTTCACCTGCTGCAGCGCCAAAACGTCATTTAAGAGGCTTTTTACATCCTCAGCAGTGACTGTTTCTAAAGTTTCCAGCCGTTCTTTAAAAGACTGTAATACACTAACTGCTTCGCCGGTCCATTTGTTACTGGCTACTGCCTGGTCGTAATCCGTAGGTGCTATAAAGAAATATTTGCCTTGATCCCAAAAGTCGGATGGAAACGTTACCCTTTCTTTTAGTGTTTCGCATACTTTGGCCGCTTTCTCATCACTCGCACTGATACCGTTTTTCTCCAACAATGGCGTCAGATAAGCAGCAAGTTCGTGTTTGTTTTTTTCTTTTAAATATTGTTGGTTATACCATATGGCCTTGTTGATATCGAACTTGGTACCAGATTTTCCGATGCGTTCTATGCTAAAACAATCGATAAGCTCTTCCATAGAAAATATTTCCTGCTGCGTACCTGGGTTCCAACCCAGAAAAGCGATAAAGTTGAGAAAAGCCTCCGGTAGGTACCCTTGCTCTCTGAATCCCATCACCTCATCACCTGAGTTAGGGTCTTTCCATTGCAAAGGAAAGATTGGAAAACCATGCTTCTCGGCATCTCTTTTACTGAGTTTCCCGTTACCTTCCGGTTTTAAAAGTAAGGGAAGGTGGGCAAACTGCGGCATCGTGTCTTCCCAGCCCAGATAGCGATACAATAAAACATGTAATGGTGCTGAAGGCAGCCATTCTTCCCCTCTAATGACATGGGTTATTTTCATCAAGTGATCATCGACAATGTTGGCAAGATGGTATGTGGGCATACCGTCAGACTTCATTAAAACCTTATCATCGATAGCGGAAGAATGAACCATCACCCAGCCACGGATCATATCGTTTAAACGTATTTCTTCCTTTCGTGGTACTTTTAGCCGTATTACATAGGGTTCGCCGGAACTTAAGCGTGCCTTCACTTCATCTTCTGACAGGCGCAGTGAATTATTCATCGTTGCGCGTGTAATTACATTATATTGTGGTGAATCAACGCGTGCAGCCTTCAACCTGTCTCTCATCGCATCCAGCTCTTCCGGCGTATCAAAAGCGTAATATGCTTTACCTTCATTTATCAGCTTCATTGCAAACTCCATGTATATAGATTTTCGCTCCGACTGTCGATAAGGACCATAGGGTCCGCCTTCAATAATACCTTCGTCTATCTTTATACCACACCAGGCAAGCGCCTCCATGATGTATTCTTCCGCTCCAGGTACAAAACGATTTTGATCGGTATCCTCAATTCTCAAAATCATCTTGCCATGGTGTTTCCTGGCAAAAAGGTAATTATATAAAGCTGTTCTTACACCGCCTATATGTAGAGCCCCTGTCGGACTAGGAGCAAATCTTACCCTCACATCTTTTTCCATGCTTTCTGTGTTTGTGCTTTTTTACAAAACTACGAAATCCTGCTCAAGATTATGGTAGAATTTGCTTTGATTTATCCCTTTCTATGCTCCATCATGAATGTAAAAGTAGATGACCCAGCGACATTTCCATCCTCGCTAAGCCGAAAAAATACTATGAAAAAGTGTACGGCTTCTTTTTACCTGCATGTTAAAATTAACTATAGCGACGGTGTAGTTTCCAAGTCCCAAAAGAAATGCTATGATAGCATACTCATAGATATGATAAGAGAGTAAAAATAATAGTGAGATCAGGACGGACACAATAGTCCAGAAAATCAAAAATATATTCGTGCTAAAAAACATTGTATAGGTAATGAAGATGATACTCCCTACAGAAGTCTCGTCGACCTTACCACCGAGGATCGGTAAAAAGTTTTCCGGTTGATCTACTTTCTTTGAAATTTTAAATCCGTGATTGCCCACCCATCCGTTGAACAAGAAATTTTCTTCAGGTATATCGGGATACTCAGTATCAGGATCTACAGGCATTACGGCATGCCATAATTTCCTTTTCACTTCCTCGGCATGATAAGGGTTGACGAAGGTTTCTTTATAAATAGGAAGAAAATTGATCAAACGACTGCAATACAAGAAATTTCAACATGTACATTTTTTGGCAACCTGCTTACTTCCACTGTTTCCCTGGCGGGTGGATTTTTGTCAAAATATTGCCCATAAACTTCATTAATGGCGGAGAAATCATCCATATTTTTGATAAAAATGGTGCATTTCACCACATTGTGGAAACTCATATCCGCAGCTGTGAGTACCGCTTGAAGATTTTTCATCACCTGGTTGGTTTCCTCTGTTATATTTTTTATCAAAATGTCACCCGTTTGTGGATCCAGGGCAATCTGCCCGGATACATATAAAGTATTTCCCGAAAGCACTGCCTGGCTATATGGGCCAATAGGAGCGGGAGCCTGAGAAGAATTGATAATCTTTCGCATTATTGCTTAATTTTGATGTAATTGATTTATTTTTATCCAAAAGTACACCATTATGCGAATACTTGCAGTAGGCGATGTAGATATAATAGCCGAATTCAAATTAATGTTTTCATCATACCACGAATTTCATTCTGTGCAGCCTGACTCCTTGCATACTGAAGACCTCAAGGGTTTTGACGTTGTTTTTGATCTGAATTTTCAAGATCATGTGGAAATGATCGAATTTTATAACAGGTATAACCACTTAATCCTGTTTGTGCATATACCAAAGACGAGTTTAAGTCAGGTTTACCATATTGCCAAAGAAATACGACCCACCATTTATGCCATCAACGCGCTACCTTCCATGCTTCATCGCGATGTCTTGGAAGTAAGTATCCGTCAGGCGTCTGATCGAGCTCGTCTTGAGGAAGCTTGCAACCAGCTAGATGTTAAATTCTTGTGTGTAGAGGATCGGGTAGGTATGGTAACACCCAGGGTGATTTCCATGATCATCAATGAAGCTTATTTTACAGTACAAGAAGGTACTGCCTCCAAAACCGATATCGACCAAGCCATGAAATTAGGTACCAACTACCCTCACGGACCATTCGAATGGTGCGAGAAAATTGGCATAAAGCAAGTGTATGAACTTTTGGAGGCTGTCTATGAAGATACAAAAGACGAGAGATATAAGATTTGCCCCCTACTGAAAAAAGAATATTTGTCGTTTACTGGTTAAAGATTTAGACTATTCTACCGTAACCGACTTAGCCAGGTTTCTTGGCTGATCAACGTTACATCCCCGCATAACGGCGATATGGTATGACAGTAACTGCAAAGGAATAACAGATACCATAGGCATAAGTGCTTCATTGGTAGCAGGTACCTCTATAACAAATTCCGCCATTGCAGGTATTACTTTATCGCCTTCTGTAACGACGGCTATTACAACACCTTTTCTTGCACGTACCTCCTGAATGTTAGAGACTACTTTTTCATATGAACTGTCCTTTGTAGCAATAAATACTACCGGCATTTCTTCATCGATCAGGGCTATCGGGCCATGTTTCATCTCCGCTGCAGGATACCCTTCAGCATGAATATAAGATATTTCTTTTAGCTTTAGCGCACCTTCCAGTGCAACAGGAAAATTATAGCCTCTACCCAGGTAAAGAAAATTACGCTTGTCTTTAAAAAGCTCCGCTATGTATTTAATTTGATCATTTAATTTTAAAGCTTCCTCCACTTTTTCGGGAATACTCTCCAAAGCATAAAGCATTTCGTGATACTTGGTGTCGGTGATAGTACCTCTTTTCCTCGCTACGATCAATGAAATCATGGTAAGAACAGTAAGCTGGGCTGTAAAAGCCTTTGTGCTGGCCACGCCTATTTCGGGGCCTGCGTGTGTATACGCACCTTCATGTGATGCCCGTGCAATCGATGAACCGACTACGTTACAAACACCAAAGATGATCGCACCTTTAGATTTAGCAAGCTCAATAGCAGCTAAGGTGTCGGCAGTCTCACCAGACTGGCTGATGGCAATCACTACATCTCCTTCATTGATTACAGGATTTCTATATCGAAATTCTGATGCATATTCTACCTCAACAGGAATTCTACAAAACTCTTCGAAGATATATTCTGCTACTAAACCGGCATGCCATGAAGTACCACATGCTATGATGATGATTCTATCTGCATTAACGATTTTATTAGCATATTCTCTAATCCCTCCTAGAACTAAACTCCCTTTGGCCGCATTAAGCCTGCCCCGGAAGCAATCTTTTATGGATTTCGGCTGCTCAAAAATTTCCTTTAGCATAAAATGCTCATATCCCCCCTTTTCAATGGCTTCAAGCTCCATGTCTAAAGTTTGGATATATGGCGTCATCGCCACGTCCTGGATATTCTTGATTTTTAAAAGGTTATCTTTGATTACAACGATTTCATGATCGTTGATATAGACAACTTCATTGGTATATTCAATAATGGGTGTGGCGTCAGAAGCCAGGAAAAACTCATTTTTGCCCAAACCAATGACCAACGGGCTACCTTTTCTTGCAGCTATTAAGGAATTGGGTTCGTCAACAGACATGATGACAATGGCATAAGCGCCTACAACTTTGGTAAGGGCAAGCCTTACGGCTTCTTCCAGATCGCAGTGATTATTACGTTGAATATCTTCAATAAAATGAATAAATACCTCAGAATCTGTTTCACTCAAAAACTTATGCCCTTTATTAACCAGGTCTTGCTTGAGTGACGCATAGTTCTCGATTATCCCATTATGAATGATAGCTAATTTTCGATCCGAAGAAAAATGAGGATGTGCATTTTGATCGTTCGGTTCCCCGTGGGTAGCCCAACGCGTATGGCCAATACCAATAGTACTTGTTATATCGGTTTGTTTTAGATGTTCTTCAAGCTCAATGACACGGCCCTTTTTCTTATAAATGTTCAAACCATTGCCGTTCAATAGCGCAATACCGGCACTATCATAGCCCCGGTATTCCAATCTTTTCAACCCTTTTAATATAACAGGACAAGCTTGTCTATGGCCTACATATGCGACGATTCCACACATAAAAGTTCATTAAAGTGGGCTAAACTATTTTTTTAGTTTAGTATAATATATTTTTAAACTAATGTCATTTCCCTCAGCTTTAAACTGACTCATTGTTAAAGGGAAATTCAGGTCTGGAGTGTAATTTCTCGGGTAAATGGCAAACGATGTCAAGTCAGATCTTCCCTCACTAACACGCTGCAAAAATAGTGTCAAATTCGAAATATATCGATTACTATTTAAAGCAGTCCTCTGTGGATTTGCATACTGAAATGTGGAGTCATTAAAAAACTGAGATTCACCCAAAATTCGCTGATAGATTTCTTCTGTTTGTATTGATTTGGGAGGGTCGTCAGTAGCAATCACACCAAAAAAACTACTCCGGGGTAGTAATTCGTTGCTTTCATCAGTCAGATAATGGACAATTTGACTCGGTGCTTCCACGTAAGTAGATGGACTAGGCTGAATCCGCATCGCAAATTCAGCATGATTGATCATGATTGTTCCAGCGGTATCTAAAAAGGCAATATAGGCGTCAAAGTTAACTTTTGGGATAACACCAGTGGCATCTTGCAGATAAACAGCCCCATTCGGCAACTGTATCTCTTCGTAGGGCTGCGTCAAACCGGCCAGTGGGGTACCTGTCCTGTCGGTCGTAACAGAAGTATAATTAGCGTTAAATCTATAGTTCAAGGTAGAAGCAGTTGCTGCTGTGTGATAATAAAGCGTCACCACGGTCATGGGATCTCCTTTAGCAAAACCCAATATGACTGAATTCGAGGGTCCTGGCACCAAAGCAAAGCCCCTAATTCTTCTACCAAATTCCAGAACCTCTCTTTCTATAACTGTAACAGAATCCGAGGTTATTATATATTGATTTGATAGCGTTTTCAATTGTTCCAGGAAATCGGGATCATCAATTTTCACCCGGACCAGGATGGTGTCCTTTAAGGGATTTACGAGAAAAGACGTCGATCCCAACGGGTCGGCACTATAAGGTTCTTCCTGAAAAGAATAAAATTCTCTTTTTCGAACCCTTTCATTAACAACTGTGGTGTCCGTAAGTTGGTAAATCGTAAAAGATTGATCCTGGTTGAAATTTACGCCATGCCTATACCTTACTCTTAAGTTCACAACTACCGAATCCAAAACGGCATCGGCAGGAATGTTAGGGTTCGAGCGTGTCGGTATAAAATTGGCAAAAGAAACAGCTTCAGTAGTACCAAAGGCTTGGTCGGCGTATCGCCCACCAAGCATCAACGGGATATCAAATGTACTGATGGAATCGGCTAAAAAAACGGAAGTGGTTAAAGGGATTTCAATAAAATTTACACCAAGTATATCTTTGTCCTCATTTAAGTTTAATCCTATATCATTTGGGTCTTCGCAAGAAGACAAAAACAGGGCCGATAAAGCTAACGGCCCCAAAATCCTAGCCAGCAAGTTCATTATATAAGTTATAATAAGAATCTAAGTAATCATTTTTTTCTATCGTCTCAAACTTTTTGTCATCACCAAAGGAGGTAAACAAGGCGTTTAGACTTTGGCTACAATCTTCATCTGCCTTGATAACGGCGTCAGAGTATTCGAAGCCTATCTTAATAAAACCATCGTAATCTCCTGATTTCAAATGATTTAACATACTGTCCTCAATGTCTATCATCTTCACTTTATCCAGCAGGTCGCTATTAAACTTGTGCGAAAAAGCGTTGTCATAAACCGTAAAAACCGATTTTGTGTCTTTAAAGATTGGATCGTTTTTATAGGTCGTCTTTAGATACATAGGAATCAGACTTGTCATCCAATCATTGCAATGCACAACGTCAGGAGCCCAACCTAATTTTTTTACAGTTTCCAGTACACCTTTGCAAAAGAAAATGGCGCGTTCGTCATTGTCTTCGTAAAAGTTATTTTCTTTATCAAAAAACACTGATTTACGGTGAAAATAGTCTTCGTTGTCGATAAAATAAACCTGCAATTTTGCATTAGGAATCGAGGCCACTTTAATCACTAGCGGTTTTTCTTCCTCACCTACAGCAATATTTATTCCAGAAAGACGGACTACCTCATGAAGCCTATTTTTTCTTTCGTTGATCAACCCAAACCGTGGCACCAAAATCCTTATTTCCATACCTCTTTCCTGCATCGCCTGTGGCAACTTTCTTACGAAATCGGCCACTTCAGTGGTTTGAAGAAAAGGATTAATCTCACTAGCCACATATAGTACTTTAAGTTTTGACATAAATCGTTGAATTTAAATTAGACTCATAACGGGACTACAAAATTACAAATTTTTTATGAATTTTCAAGAATTATTGTTTTGAAAAACGTAGTTTTGCGCGTATTATTTTAATATACTGCCCAGGCATGCGCATTTTTGAAGATATCAATCCATTGCAGGCGTTTTTAAGAAGTAAGAAGGCAAACCAAGAAAATATTGGTTTTGTGCCGACCATGGGGGCACTCCACCAAGGCCATATTTCTTTGATTAACGCCTCCAAAGTTGAAAATGATATCACCATTTGTAGTATATATGTCAATCCTGAACAATTTAGTAACCCGACCGATCTTGTAAAGTATCCACGCCTTCTTCAGGAGGATATCAAAATGCTGGAAGCGGCAAGTTGCGATGTGCTATTTTGTCCCTCAGATAAGGTAATGTATCCTGAAAGGCCGAAACTGAAAATTGACTTTGGATTCTTGGAAACCACCATGGAGGGAAAATTCAGGCAAGGCCATTTTACAGGTGTTGCCATAATTGTCTCAAAGTTATTTCACATTGTTAATCCCGATCGCGTCTATTTCGGACAGAAAGACCTCCAGCAGTTTCTAATTGTCAAACAAATAAATAATGAGCTCTCCTTTAACCTTCAACTTCAATGCGTTCCTATAGTACGGGAACAGGATGGGCTTGCCATGTCTTCAAGAAATAGCAGGCTCGACAAAAAAGAAAGGTTAACAGCGGCTCAATTATATCAATCTTTGACCATTGGCAAACAGAACTTGTTGGTTACCGAAAACGTTTTTGATACGAAAAACAAAATGGCCCATTACCTTTCTGCCTTTAATGATATTCGTGTTGAGTATATCGAAATTGTAGATGCAGCAGATCTAAATGTCGTTAATGATATTACACAGCATGAACAAGTAGCCTTGTGTATTGCTGCCTATGTTGGAAATGTAAGATTAATAGATAACATTTTATTGTTTAATATAGACTAAGCGCAGGTTTTAATGTATATTGAAGTATTAAAGTCAAAGATTCACAGAGTTAAAATAACACAGGCAGAACTGCACTATGTGGGTAGCATCACCATTGACGAGAATCTGATGGATGCCGCAAACCTGATTGAAAATGAGAAGGTCCAGATCGTAAATGTGAACAACGGCGAAAGACTTGAAACATACGTGATCAAAGGCGAACGCGGAACTGGTATGGTATGTATGAATGGTCCGGCGGCCAGGAAAGTGCAAGTTGGTGATATCGTCATTATTATATCCTATGCCTCTATGGCGCATGAAGAAGCTAAAGTATATAAACCTCAAATTGTTTTTCCAGACCATAATAACAGGTTAATTTAGGTATGGGAAAAATTAGCCTACGGTCAGTACTCCAGTATACCTTATCGTTTGTTATTGCTATCAGTATTCTTTGGTATGTTTTCAAAGACATTGACCTTGGAGAGTTAATAGCAAGTCTTCAGTATCTTGACTATTCGTGGATTGCCCTTTCCATTGTTCTTTCCATTGTGAGTCATGTAGCGAGAGCCTACCGTTGGAATATATTACTTGGCCCGTTGGGATATTCTTTGAGTTTATACAATACTTTTTTGGCAGTGATGGTAGGGTATCTTGCCAACCTGGCAGTGCCTCGCATGGGTGAAGTGACAAAATGTGCGGTATTGAACAAAACGAATGATGTGCCGCTTACTGCATCTTTAGGAACCGTAGTAGCCGAACGCGTCATTGATTTCTTGTCCCTCCTGTTTTTATTAGGGATAACCTTTGTTGTAGAATTCAACAGGTTGAACGAGTATCTGTTCTCCTTTTTCAGTGATAAAGCGGCAAGTGCCGGAGAAAGCTTGTTTGGTATATATACTATGGCAGGGATTCTTTTCCTTGTAGCTGTTATTATTTTTATAGTCGCCCGTACCTATAAGGAACAAATCAAGCGAAAACCATTGTTTATAAAAATAAGGATATTCCTCAAGGAAATTGTTGCTGGTTTACTAAGCGTTCGAAAGATCAAAAATAAGCGAGGGTTTTGGATTTCAACCTTCTCCATCTGGGCAATGTACTACCTGATGTCCTATGTGGTTGTTTTTGCCTTACCTCAAACGCAAGACCTGGGCTTATTGGCAGGCCTTTCTATCTTAGTGATGGGTGGATTAGGTATGGCTGCCCCTGTTCAGGGTGGTATCGGAACGTACCATGCTTTGGTAAGTGGCGTATTGCTATTATATGGGATAGCAGAACAAGATGGTGTGCTTTTTGCTACTGTCCTTCATAGTTCTCAGGCATTGTCGATCATCGTATTTGGCATTATCAGTATGTTGTTAGTGGTATTGGTTAAAAAAAATAAAGTAGCCGCAACGGCTTAACCCATTGAAGAAAAAAGTTTATCAAATACATGACCTGGTCAAAAAAGTCCGATCCTGGCAAGAAGACGGGCAAAGCGTCGTTTTTACCAATGGTTGTTTCGACCTATTGCACGTAGGGCATGTAGATTATCTTGAAAAGTCCCGCATGCTGGGCGATAAATTAGTTGTTGGGGTAAATGCTGACGCGTCAGTGAATCGGTTGAAAGGGCCGGAAAGGCCCCTAAACGATGAGAATTCAAGGTCCAGAATACTTGCATCTTTGATGTTTGTAGACGCGGTGGTGATCTTTGAAGAAGATACTCCTCTGCAGCTTATTGAAACTTTAAAGCCCAATGTGTTAGTAAAAGGAAGCGATTATCATTTAGGAAACATTGTCGGGGCAAATTCCGTTTTGGAAAATGGTGGAAAAGTCTTGACTGTTGAATTAGTAGAAGGCTATTCTACCTCTGGTTTAGTAAATAAAATAAAAAAAAGCAATTAGCTATGTTAATAATAATAGGTATCGTTTTCATGATTATTAGCTTTGCGGTGAGCACAAGGCTAAAAAATAAGTTTAAAAAATATTCTCAGACATCGCTTAAATCAAATTTAAGCGGGGCTGAGATAGCGCAGCTGATGTTGCGGGATAACAATATTCATGATGTTCGGGTTGTTTCGACACCCGGGCGACTTTCGGATCATTACAACCCTGCAGACAGGACCGTGAATCTGAGTGAAGAGGTGTATCATGGGAGAAATGCAGCGGCGGCGGCAGTAGCTTCGCATGAGTGTGGTCACGCAGTGCAGCATGCAACTGCTTATAGCTTCCTTGAATTCAGGTCGGCTATGGTTCCGGTGCAGAATGTAAGTGCAAAGATCTTAAATTTTGTAGTGATGCTTAGTATTTTTGGTGGCGCTTTCTTATTCAGTGGCGGATTTCCTACCAATACAGTATTGCTGATTATCATTGCTTGTTATGGGGTTCTTACCCTGTTCTCTTTTGTAACATTGCCTGTAGAATTTGATGCCAGTAAGCGTGCTCTGGCCTGGATTGAACAACGAAATATCGTGGATCCACAGGAACATGGAATGGCTAAAGACGCACTGAAATGGGCTGCAATGACTTATGTTGTTGCTGCATTAGGTTCTTTGGTAACCTTGTTATATTTTATCTCCATGTTCCTTGGGAACAGAGACTAAGAATCAAAATGAGCATTAGTATTTAATTTTTATATCATCATTGGTACCAGAAACACATTCCATGAATTTTGACCTGACAGAAGAACAATTATCCGTAAGAGCTGCAGCCAGGGATTTTGCCCAAGCTGAACTTTTACCCGGCGTGATTGAAAGAGATGAAGCGCAAAATTTCCCTGCAGAACAAATCAAAAAGATGGGAAAGTTAGGTTTTATGGGAATGATGGTCGACCCCAAATACAATGGTGGAGGGATGGATACGGTCTCTTACGTATTGGCTATGGAGGAAATATCCAAGATAGATGCTTCAGCCTCGGTAGCTATGTCGGTTAATAACTCTTTGGTGTGTTGGGGTTTGGAAAAATATGGTTCAGAACAACAGAAAGAAAAATATCTAACCAAACTAGCAACCGGAGAAATCATCGGTGCCTTTTGTTTGTCCGAGCCTGAAGCAGGGTCCGATGCGACATCACAGAAAACAACCGCTGAGGATAAGGGGGATTATTACCTTATCAATGGCACAAAAAACTGGATCACCAATGGCTCGTCTGCCTCAGTGTATATTGTTATTGCCCAGACTGACCTATCCAAAGGCCATAAGGGAATTAATGCCCTAATAGTAGAAAAAGGTATGGAGGGTTTTGTTGTAGGCAAAAAAGAAAATAAACTAGGCATACGAGGCTCGGATACCCATTCGCTCATGTTCACTGATGTAAAAGTGCCTAAAGAAAATCGTATAGGAGAGGATGGATTTGGCTTTAAATTTGCCATGTCTACGTTGAGCGGCGGGAGGATAGGCATTGCTGCCCAGGCGCTGGGGATTGCGAGTGGAGCGTATGAACTTGCTTTAAAATATTCTCAGGAAAGAAAGACCTTTGGAAAAGAGATTTCCAAACACCAGGCGATTCAATTTAAGCTTGCAGATATGGCCACTCAAATCGATGCTGCCAGATTGCTTTGCTTACAAGCTGCATATCAAAAAGATGCCGGCGTAGATTTTTCTAAATCCAGCGCCATGGCAAAACTCTTTGCTTCACAGGTAGCGATGGATGTTACAGTAGAGGCTGTTCAAGTACATGGCGGATATGGCTTTGTCAAAGAATATCATGTGGAAAGATTGATGAGAGATGCTAAAATTACCCAGATATATGAAGGCACTTCAGAAATCCAGAAAATCGTTATCTCTCGGGAATTATTAAAATCTTAATATTTTTTTTCGTTAATTTGCATATATTTAGTATTCTTTTTAGATTTTTTTTCGTTAATGCCGTTTAAAACCTATTAGATATATTCCAATATATCTGAATGTTTACTTTTTAAATTATTCACCCCCAATATGGAAGACTATAATAAAATAATCGAATCTTTAGGAGTAAGATTCATCAAAGCCAATAATGTGAAAATTTTACAACCCCTCACCATCAACAACTTCTACGATGTGGAGAACACCATTTTGTTGCTAAACAAAGGAGAAATATATTTTGGCCCGGAGAAAGAAGTTGTAAAAGAAGGAGAATTACTGTTTATTCCTGGCGGGAAAATGGTATCGATGAGTTATGGCAAGGGCAATTCTACTACCTTATCTAATGACGACTTTATTAGTCAAAAAGAGAAATATTTTCAGTCTGTTGCCTTTGATGACGTCAGTTCAATGCAGGATGAAAACTTTAGCTATATCACTCTTGAAGCGAAGGTTTTCGACTCGGTGAATTTCTTTGCTTCACTAGACATACCACCTTTTGTAATCGGAGACAGCAAAAAACTTGTACAACTGGTAAGGGAAGTGATGCAGGAGGGTGTATCTGACCTTGCAGGAAAAGACAGAATTGTAAAAATAAGCACAGAGCATCTTGTTGTGGAAATCATCCGCTACGTAATCAAAAACAGGCTATTTGTAGAACAACTTGCTACTAATAGTACCTATTTCAAAGATCCACGTCTTATTGATATTTTTGCTTACATCAAAGAAAATCTGGAAGGAGATCTTTCCAACAAGGTACTTGCAGACGTGGCCAATGTATCAGAGGATTATGTGGGTCAGTATTTTAAGATGCTAAC
>LXQK01000168.1:0-11341 GCA_001683905.1 Marivirga sp. ANT-B6 | reverse complement strand
AAGTAGGATATAAAGATACGGCGTATTTTTGCAGGCGATTTAAAATGATGTTTGGAATACCTGCAGGAAAAATGAGGCGAAGAGAGTCGTTAATGAATGTATAGCTGATTTTTTTGAGATAATGAAATAAAAGGCGCCCAATTGAATTGGGCTCCTTCTTTATTTCTTTGTAAAAGCGCTGGACAATCTTTTCTTGAGATATGCCATTAACAAAATTCCTGCCTGGCGCTGCAACAATTTTTTAACTGAATTACCGGAGGTGCTGGAGACCCCCTGAGAAAGGGATTTTTCAAGTTTCTTCCTCTTCCTTCTCTTGTACAAGCCCTTTCCAACCTTATAAGTTATATATAAAGATCCACCGGCGATCAACGCCTTTTTGGCAAAATCTGCCGCCTCTCCTTTAAATACGCCCAACTGCTGGTCTAGCTCTACCTTGAGATTTTTAGATTTCATTTCAAGTGCTTCTTTCCGCTGATGAAAGTTTTGTGTGTCTACTCCGTTTTCCATAAATATTTTAGCTTAAAATAGCGTTGTTAATTTTCTTTTGTAATGTTTTGCGCATCAGAATGATGACAACAAAGATAATAATGTACAATAGTGTAACGATGCCGAAACCCAGCCAAGGGCTATTTAACAAATAATTAAAAAGCAATCCCAATGTCACACTTAAAAATATTAATACAAATAGGCCCACAGATAAGAGCGACAGACCCATTACCACGTAAAAAATAGCCTTAGCTGAACCCTCCTGGGCCTGCATCTTGTGGTAAGAAATTTTAGCAGAAAAATAAGCTTTGGCAGTGTTTAAGACAGTAGAAATATTCATCGATTTTTAAGATTTGTTTCCCGAAGAACATCTAAGGGAATTCGTCAGTTAAAAAAATTTGCTTCTTTTAGGAAATAATCACTAAGTTAAATAATATATACTCTTATTCTATTGAATTGTTTAAAGATGCTGAAATTTTGGCAATTCAATAGGAGACACCAATTAAAACCAGATTGGATCACCATTTCCTCAAAGATTTCTGCTGATATATATCAAGGTGAAGGGTAACAAAAAGAAGATAACAATGATATAGGCAAATCCAATAATTCGGTGATGCATCGTAAGGCGGCCAAATCTGCCAGCTAAGATTACTGGGATCGACCTTATAAAAGGAATAGGCATAAAAATAAGAACGCCAAGCATATTGAACAACAGGTGTGCAATAGCAATACTGATTGCCGCATCCGACTTAAAGAAAGCAGCTAATAAGGCCGTTATCGTCGTTCCCAAGTTGGCCCCCATAATGAACGGAAATGATCGCTTCAGGGATACCTTTCCCGTTGCTACCAAAGGCACCACAAGAGATGTTGTAATCGAACTGGACTGCACGCCAGCTGTAAGAAGTGCACCCACAAAAAAAGACTTGTAGGAGCTTTTAAAAATATATTTACGCAGTTGGTCTTTAGAATTCCCTATAAGTCGCCGATATATTTCCGTAGAAAGGAACTTAATAGAAAAGAAAAGCAAGGCAAATGATAGCAGTACCAATACAAGTGTGTTGCTGACCAGCCTGGCAATGGCATAAGTAGCAGGTTTGGTAATATATAAGTTAAAATTTAGACTGGTACCCTGTGAGAGTGAATCAGGTGTTATCAAATTCGTTATATATTGAGCAAGATTGGAGAGAAAGCCATAATATAATTCAAGCGGAAATAGTAGGATTACGACCAGAATATTAAAAATATCATGGATGGTGCCGGCTGATATGGCTTTCCTAAATTCCTTACTTTTGGTGATATAGCCTAAAGAAACGATAGTGCTGGTGAGGGTCGTGCCAATATTGGCGCCCATGACCATGGGAACGGCATCCTTAAAGTCCATAGAACCAGAGGCAACAACAGCCACAATCATCGCTGTACTGGTGGAACTGCTTTGAATGACCGCTGTAAGCAATAGCCCTATGAAGAGACTTACAAAGGGGTCTGAGGTAGCTAGGATAATATTTCTGGCGACGTCACTTCCTAATTGTTTAAACGCCTCCCCCATCAGGTCGATGGAGAGCAGGAATAGGTATACATAAAGTATAATGAGAACAATATTCCAAAAGGAAGACCGCCCTTTCTTATCATCATCTAAAGAATTTTTTTGAAATCCTTCTTTCAATATATTCATACTTTAATTCAAAAACTTTAGGAGAATCAAAACGATAGATTTATTTTTAAATCTACGCACCAAATTCTTTATATACCACGGTAAAGTAAAACTACATAATTTGCAAGTTTAATAACCAAAAACAATATAAAACAATTGTTAACATCTCACATACTCCCGAACTACTATAAGCGGATGAATATAAATCATTACATTTACAGCTTAGCAAAAATCACGGCCTCTAAAGCAGGCTTTTGTTAACAATAAATTAACTTAAAATAATCCGAAACTATACTTAGTTTTGCACAATTAAATATACCATTAGAAAATACCTCTTCCACCAGGCATTTCATGTAATATCCACCACTACAAATGGCAAAAAAGATTACAGACAAAATCACGCAGGATAAGCTTTCCGGTTTTGTTTACCAAATATTCGACATTACAAAAAAAGAAAGTAATTTTATTGCAGTTATTGCCGTCTTAACCTTCATATGTGGCGCTGTTTCTCCCTATCCAGACATTGCTATGTGGGTTGGTTTTGCGCTAGCGGGGTATTCAGCGATAGCCAACGATAGTATCCAGACCATTGGTACCTTCATCGCATCCAACAGCCAGAGGCCTTGGTGGCTGCTTTGGTTGTTTATCGGGATCATCTTCTTAATTACAGTTACACATAGCTGGCTTAGGTACGATGGTGACGTCAGTTCACAAATATTGCTAAGTAAAGGATTTTCAGAAGCGCCTCAATCTTTCAGTTTCTTACAGCTTTCCGCGCCGATTATCCTGCTGATCCTTACCCGCATGCGGATGCCCGTGTCGACTACCTTTTTGTTATTGAGCGTATTTTCGACCGATGGTTCTGCAATTTTCAGCGTCTTGCAAAAAAGCTTTAGTGGTTATCTCCTGGCATTTGCCATGGCTATTGTCGTTTGGTTTGTTGTGGGCGCATTTGTAAAGAAGTACTTTGTTGGTAAGCCGTCCAATTGGTGGATTCCGCTGCAATGGATCATCAGCGGCGCTTTATGGGCTGCCTGGATCATGCAGGACGCGGCCAATATTGCCATCTTCTTGCCTAGGAGCTTGAGCCTAGGTCAATTTATCGCTTTTTGTTCTTTTATATTTCTCGGTTTAGGGCTCTTATTTTATCTAAAAGGGGATAAGATACAAGGTATTGTCAATGAAAAATCTGGGATAACCGACGTGAGGGCTGCCACAATCGTTGATTTTATCTATGCTTTGCTTCTTTTCTATTTCAAAAGCCTAAGCAATATTCCAATGAGTACAACCTGGGTTTTTATAGGCTTGTTGGGTGGCCGGGAGCTTGCCATCAGCTTGACCAAAAAGCGACGGAAAAAGAAGATTAAATCTACAAAAGACAGTTTTCAAATGGTGGGAAGAGACCTGGCATATGCTACCATTGGGCTAATTGTATCCATGATTCTTGCCATCACCATTAATGAAAATGTTCGAAAAGAATTGCTAACTTTCGTTTTTGGACAATAGCTCTTGCATGCTGCTTTTCGTTTTCACCTCAGTCCTTTAAAGTCGAAAAGCCATTTCACATGTTATATAAAACCTATTTTTATAAGAATTTTTTTTAATAAACAACACTTTTAATATTATTTTTTTGTTAAGTTTATACATGTCAAGGATTTGTAGAAACTAATGAAATTATGAATAAAGTGAATTTAAAAGAACCAACCCGATTTTTTGAAATTGTCCTTTCCATTTTCTTTTTGCTATTTTTTATAGCGGTAAGTATGCTAACTTTAGCCTTTCCTTATTACCTGATAAGCAACATTATCAACTATACCACATTGGAACCGGTACTTGTTTTCTCCTTTGCTACGCTCGTTGGAAGCCCTATATGCTTTTGGCTGGGGTATAAAACATTAAAAATGCTTCATGTGGTTGAAAATGTTGAGGATCAAAGGATTGCTAATAAGATAAAAAAGGAGCAAAAGGAAAATCAAAAAGTTAAGCCAAGAAAAAAGATAAAAGTCATCAAGAAGCGGGAAAAAAAGAAAGAAATTTGAAGATCTTGACCAAACCTATTGCCAGCAGGTTGCTCGCCTTATTTCCAAGCCATAGTACGCTTGGCGTGTGCATGTCAAGAAGCCACATCCGTAAACAAATCATTTTCTTTTGAGACCATGTAAGTTTGTGCTGCAAATATAATTTACTGCAACAGGGCAAGCATTGCTATGTCAGACGGATACATGTCCACTCCTATTAAGGATTACTAATCGATCTCATCAATCATGAGATGATACATGGTTACTTTTTCCCCGCATAAACTTATGACAACAATGCAATAGAATTGAGTGCCGGATTTAATGTAGAAATAACACCTTTGCCCGGTGGAGTATTAGCTGCCTTCGAGTCATAATGCGATGCTTCTAACATACCTTGGCTTTCCCCACATCAAAAAGCCGATCGAAACGGCTATCGATATCATCATCTAACCAGGAATACTTAAATCTTTTAAAATTGTAATAATTTCAAGAATCTATCGAAATTTAATTTTGTCCTACAATAATGATTTAAATTTTAATGATATATTGCCAGTTCAATCTATACATCAAACCATATGAATTTAGAACCGGTTGACATCATTGTTTTCTTTTCCTACTGTCTACTAATCATAGGAATAGGCTTATTTGTATCCAGGAGAAAAAAGGGGGAACTACAAACCTCTAAAGACTACTTTTTAGCCAATAAATCTTTACCATGGTGGGCAATAGGATCTTCATTGATTGCATCCAATATCTCCGCCGAACAATTTATTGGCATGTCAGGATCTGGTTTTGCCATTGGCCTGGGCATAGCAACATATGAGTGGATGGCCGCGGCAACTTTGTTGGTAGTAGCCAAGTTCTTTCTTCCTATTTTTATCAAAAAAGATATCTATACTATGCCTCAGTTTCTTGAGGTACGTTTTGATACGCGCGTAAGAACAAGCTTAGCCATTTTTTGGATACTGCTTTACGTATTTGTCAATTTAACATCCGTCCTTTATCTTTCCGCGCTTGCCCTTAAGGTCATTATGGGTGTGGATTTAATTTATGGTATCATTGCCCTTGCCGTGTTTTCCGCAGTATACAGTATTTATGGCGGCTTAAAGGCTGTTGCGTGGACCGATGTGGTACAAGTGGTCTTTTTAATTGGTGGTGGACTTGTAACGACATACCTGGCTGTTACGGCTGTTGGTGGAGGAAATGGCCTTTTCGCTGGTTTCGCAAGGCTTTATGAAGAAGCTCCACAAAAATTCGATATGATTTTAAGCCAGGACCACCCGTCATATAAATTCCTTCCTGGCATCAGTGTTCTAGTAGGCGGTATGTGGATTGCCAATCTAAACTATTGGGGATGTAATCAATATATCATCCAACGTGCTCTGGCAGCCAAAAGCTTGAAAGAGGCGCAGCGTGGATTATCGTTCGCAGCGTATTTGAAAATATTACTGCCACTTATCATCGTAATTCCCGGGATTGCAGCTTTTGTACTTGATGCCGATTTGAACAAGTCTGATGATGCCTATCCCTGGTTGCTGAACAACTTTGTACCGGTAGGTCTCAAAGGGCTTGCTTTTGCTGCCCTTATTGCCGCTGCTGTTTCTTCTCTCAGTTCGATGATTAACAGTACTTCTACAATATTCACGTTAGATCTATACAAAAATTATTTTAATAAAGATGCTTCAGAGAAAAACCTCGTAACGACAGGAAGGATTGTTAGTGCTATCGCTTTATTCATAGCAGTATTGGTAGCGCCACAACTTGCTTCCCTTGACCAGGCTTTTCAGTTCATACAGGATTATACCGGATATATTAGCCCTGCCATTGTAGCAATATTCTTATTCGGCCTATTCTGGAAAAAAGCAACCGCCAATGCGGCGTTGGGTGCGGCTATTGTCGCTATTCCTGTATCGTTGGCTTTATCTTATTTCTTTCCCGAAATGCCGTTCCTTGACAGAATGGGAGCCGCATTCCTCGTCCTTTCAGTCGTAATCATTGGAATATCGTTATATGAGGGTAAAGGTGACTCTGAAAAAGCCATAGAAATCGATAAAAGCCTTTTTCATACGGGGACAGCTTTCAATGTTTCAGCGATAGGAATTTTAGGAATCCTCGCTTTTCTATATGCTATGTTCTGGTAAAACGATTTAACGGCAACTTTTGCCGTTCACCTAAACGCAAAAAAACAACCTGAAAGCTTCTTTCAGGCTGTTTTATTGTAAACTTATTTACCGTTTTTTTACCCTTGTTGGCTAAGTTCCTGAATAGCAAGCCAGGCCATTAAGCCCGCTCCTACTTCCAATGCCCCCTCATCGATATTGAAGGTGGGTGTGTGCACGGAAGATGTTATTCCTTTCGATTCGTTCCTTACGCCCAATCTGTAAAAACAGGCATCAATCTCTTGTGAATAATAAGCAAAATCTTCTGCAGCCATCCACAAGTCCAGATCGACGACATTTTCCCGTCCAAGGTAAGCCACAGCATGCTCCCTGGTTCTTTTGGTAAGTGCCGGCTCGTTTCTTAAAAACGGATAACCTCCCAGGATTCTAAATTCGCATGTTCCGCCCATAGCTTCGGCAATGCCTTCAGCAAGTTTAACCATTTTTTCATGGGCATTTTTTCTCCAGACCTCATCCATTGTTCTGAAGGTGCCTTCGATCTTCACTTCATTGGGAATAACATTCGTTGCGCCTTCAGCAATGACTTTGCCAAAAGATAACACTGACGGTGTTTTTGGACTTGCCCGCCGGCTGATGATCTGCTGCATGGCAACAATGATGTGCGCGGCAATCAATACAGGATCTATATTATATTCGGGCATGGCGCCGTGTCCGCCTTTACCTGTCACGGTGACATATATCTCGTCAGTACTGGCCATGTACATGCCTTCCCTGAAGCCAACCTTCCCAACAGGTATCAAAGGCATGACATGTTGGCCCAGGATATTGGAAGGAGATGGGTTGGTTAAAGCCCCGTCTTTGATCATCAAAGAAGCACCACCTGGAATACGCTCTTCACCTGGTTGAAAGATTAATTTCACAGAACCCGTAAACTCATCCTTCAGCGCATGCAAAATCTTAGCCGTACCTAACAAAGAAGAAGTGTGCACATCATGGCCACAGGCATGCATCACGCCGGGATTTTGAGATTTGTAGGGAACATCATTTGCTTCGAGAATAGGAAGCGCGTCCATATCGGCCCTTAAAGCAATAACTTTAGACGTAGGATCTTTCCCTTCTATCAGAGCCACCAATCCCGTTTTGGCTACTTGCTTGGCAACAATACCATAACTATCTAATTTTTCGGATACAAATCTTGCGGTTTCAAACTCCTCGAAGGAGAGCTCCGGATGGGCATGAAGATGCTGCCGAATAGTAATAATTTCCTGTGCATAGCCTTCTGCCAGCTCTTTAATCTTGTTTTTCAGGCTCATAGGGTATCAGTTGATGGAAAATTTCTCTGGTACCACCAAAACGTTGGGAAATTCGCTCTTTAACTTGGCATACATCGCCTGCGCCTCAAAACGGTTTAGAAATTTACCTACTTTTACTTTATAATTGGGCTGTACGTACTTCGTGTCTGGCCTCGCATTCGGTAACAACCGATATACCATCGTTTTAGCTTCGTTGGCCTGTTCGCGGTTATTTCCCGAATACACCTGGATCGTAAACCCCTGCACCTGCCTGCCTCGCGAATTTCGCGCCATACTGTCCAACAAGTTGTTCAGCCGGGGTGTAATATCAAAGGTTGGTTCAACGGCCACACTTCCCAAGGGCGTTTCTGATACATTGGTTGCTTCAGATAGTTCGAGCAGATTTTTTGTATCGTATTTAGGGCGATATACCGAGATATCTTCCTGGTACGTGCTAGCAGATTTTGTCGTTCGCGATGAACTGGTTTTATTCGTGCATGAGATGCTTATCAAAAGCGATCCTGCACATAAGTACGCAATAAGTTGCTTTGCCATATGTAAATAATTATTCCTCTAACAACACGCACCTGTTATTCTTCAGGTCTTCTTCTACCGTCTTAAACTTAACATCTTTTTTAACACTTCCGTCTATATATTGGACATTAACCCTATCGTTTCTACCCGCTACTTTCTCTGATTTTACAGGCGAAACTTTTTCTACAGGCGGCCTGTTGGCAGCTATACGCTCTCTACCACCTAGAAGGGATTTAGATTCCTCCTTGCTCTCGCTTAATTTTTGCTTTGTCCTCACATTTCTAGCCTCCCGTACCTGGTCGGGGTTTTGGACGGGTAAATCTGACATTAACAAAAAGGAAATGTTTTCCTCATTCACTTTGGCAAGAAATCGTTTGAACAGTTCAAAAGCCTCGAATTTATAAATCAGCAAAGGGTCTTTTTGCTCATATACAGCATTTTGTACTGACTGCTTCAGATCATCCATTTCCCGCAGATGCTCTTTCCATGCCTGGTCTATAAAGGCCAGTGTAGACACTTTTTCCATCGATTTAATGAGCTCCGCACACTTTGTCACAACATTCTTTTTCAGATTGGAAGTTACGCCAATCTGTCTTTTCCCATCAGTAAACGGCACAATTACATCTTCTATCGTTGCGCCCCTGGTTTCAAGCAGATCTTCAAAAATAGGTAAAGCCTTTTGCGATATGGCCTTATTTTTTTCCTGATAATGTTTATAAGAGAAATTGTACAGCTTCTCCGACAGTATCTCCGGCGTAGCGGTCAGGAATTCGTCATTGGCGATGGGAACGTCGAGCCCTAACACTCCTAGCGTGGTTAGTTTAAAACTATCGTAGTCCTGTACACCTTTTGTGTTTAATACGATATCTTCGCATGTATCATAAAGCATATTCATTATATCAAGCTGTAGCCTTTCTCCATATAATGCATTCCGCCTTCTGCCATAGATTACCTCCCGCTGCGAATTCATTACGTCGTCATACTCCAATAGCCTTTTTCTGATACCGAAGTTATTTTCTTCTACTTTCTTTTGAGCCCTTTCAATAGACTTACTGATCATAGAATGTTGAATTACTTCCCCCTCTTCCAATCCCATCCTGTCCATTAGCTTGGCAATCCTGTCTGATCCGAACAAGCGCATCAGGTTATCCTCCAATGACACAAAAAATTGCGAAGACCCAACGTCACCTTGTCTACCAGATCTACCGCGGAGCTGCCTGTCCACCCTTCTTGATTCATGCCTTTCTGTGCCTACGATAGCCAAACCACCTGCAGCCTTAGATTCTGCAGTTAACTTTATATCGGTACCCCTACCTGCCATATTTGTAGCAATGGTTACGGTACTCGGCTTACCAGCCTCAGCCACTACTTCCGCTTCATGCTGGTGCTGCTTTGCATTCAATACCTGGTGTTTAATCTTCCTAAGCGTAAGCATCCTGCTCAACACTTCAGAGATCTCTACCGACGTTGTTCCTACCAATACAGGCCTACCAACCACGGTGAGTGCGACAATTTCCTCTACGACAGCATTGAATTTCTCTCTAACTGTTTTATATACTTTGTCGTCTTCATCTTTTCGAATAATAGGTTTGTTGGTGGGGATCACTACAACATCCAATTTATAGATTTCCCAAAATTCGCCAGCCTCAGTTTCTGCAGTACCAGTCATACCGGCCAGCTTATGGTACATCCTGAAATAATTCTGTAAGGTCACCGTGGCATAGGTTTGCGTAGCGTCCTCTACCTTCACATTCTCCTTCGCTTCGATAGCCTGGTGAAGTCCGTCAGAATATCGACGCCCTTCCATCACCCTACCTGTTTGTTCGTCGACTATCTTCACCTTACCATCGACCATGATGTATTCGGTATCTTTTTCAAATAAAGTATAGGCCTTCAAAAGCTGGTTGATGGTATGGATCCGCTGCCCTTTGATGGAGTAGTCTTTTATTAACGTATCCTTTTTCTTGATTCTTTCCTCGTCTGCAAGGGTGGTATCGTTTTCTATATTGGCTATTTCCACACCAATATCAGGAAGAATGAAAAAGCTTGCATCTTCCCCTTCACCTGTAATCAGGTCGATTCCCTTTTCAGTAAGGTCAATGTTGTTATTTTTCTCTTCTATTGTAAAAAATAATGGCGCATCCGCCTCAGGCATGAGTTTGGAGTTGTCTGAAAGGTAGATATTTTCGGTTTTCTGTAGGATTTGCCTTACACCAGTTTCACTTAAAAATTTAATCAGTGGCTTGTATTTCGGGAGGCCACGATAAGCCCTGAATAATGACAGGCCACCATCTTTATCGTTGCCTTCCGCAATCAGCTTTTTGGCGTCTAACAACTGCTGGGAAACAAGCTTCTTTTGAGCGTCTACAAGTTTATTGATTCTTGGTTTCAGGTCATAAAACTCATGTTCATCGCCTTTTGGTACAGGTCCTGATATGATCAATGGCGTTCTGGCATCATCGATTAATACCGAATCTACCTCATCAACCATGGCATAGTGATGCTTTCGCTGCACAAGGTCTTTTGGATCTCGCGACATATTGTCCCGCAGATAGTCGAAGCCAAATTCATTGTTTGTGCCATAGGTGATATCTGCCAGGTAGGCATTTCTTCGCTCATCGGAATTCGGCTGGTATTTATCGATACAATCCACCCGCATGCCATGAAATTGGAATAGCGGCGCCATCCATTCGGAATCCCGCTTGGCCAGGTAATCATTCACCGTTACGATATGAACCCCACGATTGGCCAGCGCATTCAAAAATGCGGGCAGCGTAGCCACCAGCGTTTTACCTTCCCCTGTTGCCATCTCGGCGATTTTGCCTTGGTGCAATACGACACCTCCGATCAATTGCACATCGTAATGCAGCATTTCCCACACCACTTCTGTACCGGCAGCTAGCCAGCGGTTATGCCATATCGCTTTATCATCTTCAATAGTTACGTGACTGTACTTTGCTGCCAATTGCTTGTCATTCATGTTCGCCGTAACGACCATTTTACCAACTTCTTTAAAACGACGGGCAGTTTCTTTCACGATGGCAAAAGCTTCCGGGAGTACCTCCAGTAAAATTACTTCCAACGCTTTATTCCTTTCTTCTTCCAGTTTGTCAATCTGGTTGAAAATATCTTCCTTTTCGTTGATATCAAGGTCAGGCTGCTCCTCGACCTTTTGATGTAGACCGGCTATCTGCCCGTCTATTGTTTGTAACCCTTTGTCGATTTTTTCTTTAATTTCGA
>LXQK01000167.1:5183-6610 GCA_001683905.1 Marivirga sp. ANT-B6 | reverse complement strand
CATATCCTCCATTTTCCGGCAGCTTCATCAATGAGATTTATAAGGAGAAAGAATGCTCTTTAAAAAGCGCGTGAGAGTGGGTTTAAAAATTATTTATATAAGCTAAATATTCAATGAGACAACTAAAAATTAGTAAACAGATTACAAACAGAGAAAGTCAATCTCTGGATAAATACTTGCAGGAAATAGGCAAAGTAGATTTGATCACTTCTGACGAGGAAGTAGAATTAGCCAAAAGAATACGGGAAGGCGATCAGATTGCACTGGAAAAGTTAGCCAAGGCTAACCTTAGGTTTGTAGTATCTGTAGCTAAGCAATATCAAAATAGTGGTCTTACCCTTGGTGACCTGATCAATGAGGGAAATTTAGGATTAATTAAAGCGGCAAAGAGGTTTGACGAAACACGTGGTTTTAAATTTATCTCCTATGCTGTTTGGTGGATTCGGCAGTCTATTATGCAAGCCCTTGCTGAGCAGTCAAGAATTGTAAGACTTCCGCTGAACAGGGTAGGGTCGCTGACAAAAATATCTAAGGCATTTTCTGAACTGGAGCAAAAATTTCAGCGTGAACCGTCTCCGGAAGAGTTAGCCGAAGAGCTGGATTTGACAACGGAGGAGGTTTCTGCCAATCTAAAAATTTCCGGCCGTCACGTATCTATGGACGCACCTTTTGTAAATGGTGAAGAAAATAGTTTACTGGATGTGCTTTCAGATGAAAACCAGGAAAATCCTGACTCAGGAATGATGGTAGATTCATTACAAAGAGATATTCAACGTGCGCTTTCTACCCTCACTAAACGAGAGTCTGATGTAATAGCCTTTTACTTTGGCTTAAACGGCGAGCACGCCATGACATTAGAAGAAATCGGCTTAAAATACAATCTTACAAGAGAACGTGTAAGACAAATTAAAGAGAAAGCTACCCGACGGCTGAGACATAGCTCAAGGAGTCATTCTTTAAAACTTCATTTGGGATAGTCAATATCCGTAGAATCAAAAAAGCCTGGAAGTGTCTCACTTTCAGGCTTTTTTTTAGCTTATTTCAGTGGTTTTCTAACTAAATGGGGTGTAGGTTATTACTTCCTGAAAGAATTCAATGATGACATTAGGGCGAATAAAAATGCTAAAAACTATTCCAAATAATGCGCCATATAAGTGGGCGTCGTGGTTTACATTGTCGTATTTATTCTTACCCATATAAACAGAATAAATCAGGTACAAAATTCCTAAGATAAAACCCGGCACCCAAATGACGCCGAATATGCCGATTTCATTTAAGGGGTTAAACATGATACTGCTAAAGACTACTGCGGAAACTCCGCCTGATGCGCCTAGGGCATTATAATGTGGATGGTTTTTATGCTTAAAATACGTAGGGATATCTGCAATAATTATTCCCACCAGGTATAAAACTACAAAGTATACTAA
>LXQK01000167.1:0-5049 GCA_001683905.1 Marivirga sp. ANT-B6 | reverse complement strand
CTTGTCCAAAAAAGTAAAAGGTAAACATATTAAAACCTAAGTGAATATAGTCGGCGTGTATAAAACCAGAAGTAAGGAAGCGATAATATTCATTCCTCTGATGTATGCGGTAGGGGTTGAAAATCCATTTTTGCTGTACCGCCGGATTATTCCAGGCATAAAAGCTCATGATCACTGTGATGACAATCAGGATAATCGTAATAGTTATCATTTATCTCTGTTAAGTAAGCTTTTGGTGAACCGTAGTAACGAAGCCTTTTTTGCATCAGCTACCGCAACTGTTTCCAATGCGTGCCGGGCAGCTTGAGCGTATACTTCCATTTTTTGTTGTGTAATTTCTTTGATGCCTAACCTGTTATAAATGTCGGTAATGGCTTTTACTTTTTCCTGGCTTTCAAAGGCCACCAGATTTAGCCAGTGATGCAGGTGATCCCTGTCTTCACCTGTGGCATTTTGCAAGGCCTCGATCAGTAGAAATGTTTTCTTATTGGCAATAATATCGCCACCTACCTGCTTGCCAAATTTTTCTTTATTGGCATAAACATCCAGAAGGTCGTCCTGTAATTGAAAAACCATGCCTATGTTAGTGCCGAAGTCGTAAAGGAGTTTGGCATCCGTTTCAGCGGCACCACCCAAAATGGCACCCAATTCAAGGCTAAAGCCCAACAATACAGCAGTCTTCAATCCGATCATCTCCAGGTATGCTTCTTCGGTGACAGTAGACTCCGATTCAAAGTTCATATCATACTGCTGCCCTTCACACACTCCTGCAGCACACTGGTTGAATGACTGCAACACCCGCTTCAGATAAGGCGGGTCAACATCCAGTAATAGGTCATAGGCTTTTACCATCATCACATCGCCCGATAGTATGGCCACATTGTCATTCCATTTTACATGCACGGTTTCTTTTCCCCGGCGGATCGGGGCGCGGTCCATGATATCATCATGCATCAAGGTGAAATTATGGAAAACCTCGACGGCAATGACGGGCCGGATAATCCTTTGCCAGTCATCGCGAAACAAGGAATACGATAACAGGGCGAGGATAGGTCGAAGCCTTTTTCCACCTAAAGACATTATATAGTGGATGGGCTGATATAACGCTGCTGGTTTTTCTCCTACCTCCAATGTGCCAATTTCCTGTTCCAGCAGGAGTGAAAACGCCTTTAACCTATCTGTCATTTTTTAACAAAAAGTAAGTCAATGGTTCTTCTATCAATATCGGTTTGTTTCACCTTTACTTTTACCTGGTCGCCCAATGTGATAATTTTTTTGTTCCGTTTGCCAATTACTCTATAATTTTTCTCGTCAAATTCGTAGAAGTCATCATCCATATCTGCCATACGGACCATACCTTCACATTTCGTTTCTACAATTTCGACAAATATACCCCATTCTGTAACACCTGAAACCAATCCATCAAAAGTTTTATCAGCGACACTGGCCATGAATTCAACTTGTTTGTACTTGATCGATGCTCTTTCAGCATCTGATGCACGTTTTTCCCTTTCTGATGAATGCACACATTGCGCTTCGTATTTTTCCTTATCAGCAGATTTTCCACCATCCAGATAATGTTGTAGCAGCCTGTGCACCATTACATCAGGATAACGTCGTATGGGTGAAGTAAAATGGGTATAATGATCAAAAGCAAGGCCGAAATGCCCCTTAGGGTCTGTGGTATATTTGGCTTTAGCCATCGTACGAATGGCCAGTGTCTGAAGCACATTCTGCTCTGGCGTGCCTTCAATATCCCCCAGCAGGGTGTTGAGCGACTTGGAAATGGCAGCTTCGTCAGTTTTCAATTTATGACCAAATTTCTGGGCGAAAACAGCAAAAGTGCCAAGTTTCTCCGGATCAGGGTAGTCGTGGGTTCTATACACAAAAGTATTACTGTCCTTCGGGTTTTTACTGTTTTTCTTTCTGAAAATAAACTGCGCTACCTTTTTGTTGGCAAGCAGCATATAATCTTCTATAAGCTTATGCGCATCTTTTCTTACCTTTGGAAACACACCTAATGGTTTGCCTTTTTCATCCAATTTGAATTTCACTTCTGTGGTTTCAAAGTTTACAGCGCCGCGCTGAAATCGCTCAACGCGAAGCTTAAGCGCAAGTTCATTCAGGGTCAATAGTTCCTTGCTAAATGCTCCTTCTTTACTTTCTATTCTTTCCTGCGCCTCTTCATAAGAAAAGCGTTTGTCTGAATGGATGATGGTGCGACCAAACCATTCACTCTTCACCTGTGCATTCTCGTCAATTTCAAAAACAGCGGAAAATGTAAGTTTATCTTCATTGGGCCTGAGCGAGCACAAGCCATTGGAAAGCTTTTCCGGTAACATCGGAATCGTCCGGTCCACGAGGTAAACAGACGTTGCTCGGTCGAAGGCTTCTTCATCCAGCTTCGTATCTGTTTTTACATAATGGGCAACATCTGCGATATGTATGCCTATCTCATAATTACCATTTTCAAGGTGTCTGAATGAAATAGCATCATCAAAATCTTTTGCGTCTTCAGGGTCTATGGTGATGGTCAGGACGTCGCGCATGTCGCGTCGTTTCTTAATTTCATCCTTACTGATTACTTCACTGATACCTTCTGCTTCCTGGATGATATGTTCAGGGAACTCGAAAGGTAGGCCAAACTCAGCCATAATGGAATGCATTTCTGTTTCATGCTCTCCAGCCTGCCCTAAAATCTGCAAAACTTCGCCAACGGGATTTTTATCTTTACCTGGCCAGTCGGTTATTTTAACGATAACTTTATCTTTATTCTTGGCGCCGTTGAGATTGCTGTTTTTTACAAAAATATCGTAATGCATTTTTCTGAAATCAGCAATAACAAACGCATAACGGGGAGAAATTTCTACCCTGCCCACAAATTCACTGCGGCTTCGTTGCAATATTTCTACTACTTCACCTTCCTGCCTTTTTCCCGGCCTGCCACCTGTATGCAACATCACCTTCACTGTATCACCATCCATGGCATACATCAGGTCTTCGGCTTTCACTACCACATCATCTTCTACGTCAGGAGAAACGATAAAAGCACTTCGAGGATTCACAAAATCAACGACTCCGGTGATGGTTTCTGCCGTATCATTGCTTGAGTAGCCGGATTTTCCTGCTTTTCGAATTTCTCCGCCTCTTTCAAGACTATCGAGCACCTCGTCCAGCGCCTTTTTCGTGGCTTTGTCTGAAATGGTTAGAACCTGCAGCAATTGCTTAAAAGTATATCCGCGAGAGGTATTGGTATTCAATAGCTGGGTAACTTTTTGCTTCAGTTCGTTATTGCTTTCTTTTGTCTTAGGGCTTTTTTTTGTTTTATCAGATCTACTCATAAAAAATAGGAGGGCTTAAAAATTTAATATTTTTTTAACTGTCTTCCGGTTCCCTTCAGGAATGGCATGACTCAAATGGGTGTAGGCTATTAGGTATCGTCTTGTATCGAATGCCTCAGCACGCGTATGTATTTTAAACCCCAAAGTGCTTTAAGGAATAAATATACAAGGAAATTTATATTGTTCTTTCATTCTATTCATTAAATACCTGGAGCCAGGGGGTTGCCTAACCTGTCGACCCACCTTTAAAACGTTGATTGGGTGCTAATGTTCATGTAATTTACATATTGAAAAATCAACAGCACGGCTTTACTAAAATAGTTGCCCAGTACTTGCAGGCGGTAGCAGTTTTAAATGCTTGTAGGCAAGCTCGGTAGCCTCCCTTCCGCGGGAGGTTCTTTTAATATAGCCTTCCTGTATTAAAAAAGGCTCGTAAACCTCTTCAATTGTTTCGGCCTCCTCGCCACAGGCCGTTGCGATCGTACTTAACCCCACTGGCCCGCCTTTAAACTTCCCTATAATGGTAGAAAGAATCCTGTTGTCCATATCGTCCAAACCATTCTGGTCGACATCCAGCGCTACGAGTGCCATCTCCGCAATCGCTTTGTTGATGGTGCCATTGCCTTTAATCTGGGCAAAGTCGCGTGTTCTTCTCAAAAGGTTGTTGGCAATTCTGGGTGTTCCCCTGCTCCTTCGGGCCAGTTCATAAGCCGCGTCTTCTTCGATGGGTGTATTCAATATGGCAGATGAACGGAGAACAATCGCAGTAAGTAATTTGGCATCGTAATATTCCAACCTTGCATTGATGCCAAAACGGGCCCGCAGTGGAGAGGTAAGTAAGCCTGCCCTGGTCGTTGCCCCAATTAATGTGAAAGGATTTAAACCTATTTGCACCGTTCTGGCATTGGGGCCGGAGTCCAGCATAATATCAATCTTATAATCTTCCATGGCAGAATAGAGGTATTCTTCCACGATAGGATTAAGGCGATGGATTTCGTCAATGAACAACACATCATTGGGTTCCAGGTTGGTAAGCAAACCTGCAAGGTCGCCAGGTTTGTCTAGCACAGGGCCGGAGGTGATTTTTATACCCGCCTGCAGCTCGTTAGCGATAATATGTGATAAGGTTGTTTTTCCTAATCCCGGAGGGCCATGCAGCAACACGTGGTCTAGTGGCTCATTGCGTCTTTGAGCTGCCTGCACAAAAATCTTGATATTATCTACAACTTTATATTGCCCGGAAAAATCTTCAAAACTTAAAGGCCTCAAAGCTTTTTCAATTTCCTTTTCTATGGGAGGAAGTTTTTCGTCGTCGGCTTTGAGATAATCTTCACGCATAATCAATTTACTTTTTACGAAAGTACGTATAATGCGGTTATGCATTACTGTTCTTTAACAAAATTACCAATTTTACCATCGTAATAAAAATAGGCTAAACTTTATCGGATCATTTTTCAATTCGCGCGTGACTTTGTAAAATATGCTTTAAATTGCATAGAATTTGTCGCGCAAACGGGCAAGCTGATTTGTGATCATTGCCGCCGGCGTCTTTTTAAAAAATTTTATGAACAACAGAAAAAAAAATGCCATCTACTCATTGATCCTCATATTGGTAGTAGTGGCGGTTTGGTGGATAAGAGATAACAAACTGGGAGGAGAAGAAAAATATAAAGTTGAATTCAGTGGCCCGACACAAGGAACTACTTAT
>LXQK01000166.1 GCA_001683905.1 Marivirga sp. ANT-B6 | reverse complement strand
AGCGCTTTTTTCTTCCAGATTTTCTACCGCAAATAGCAGATCTTCTTCGACTAACGCATAGATTTCTTCCTTGCTGGATCGTGGTAGGTTCAATGATGGACTTGTTGTCAACACCATTTGTACTCCACCAAAAGCCCTCACCAAGTCGAAATAATACAAGCCTCTTAAGAATCTTGCTTCAGCAATATAGCGGTTCTTCAAATCGGTGTTCATTGATATCCCGGGGACATATTCAATCACCACATTGGTTCTTTTTATTCCCTCATACAAGGAATTCCACCAACTATCAAGACTGCCTATGTCAGCCGAATGGGTAAAATTATCAAAAACTCCGACCGTAGAAGCTCCATCGCCCGGGCTACTTCCTTTGTATGCATCATCCGACATAATGTCGAGAATAGGAAACCCTCCCGAATGATAGGACCAATTTCTTAAAGTAGAATAGGTGGCATTTGTCGCTAATAGAGCATCTGCAGCAGTTGTAGGAAAAGATGCCTGCGTCGTAGTACCTTGAGGATCTTTTTCTAAAAAATCTTCACAAGCCACAAAAACCAGTGTTAGTGTGAATAACAGTATGGTTGAATATATTTTTATCTTCATTGCTCTACACTTAAAAATTTAAATTTAAACCAGCGGAATAAATAGTCGTTACCGGATAACCTCCCTGGTCTATCCCGTTGGAAAGATCATTCTCACTGGCAACTTCTGGTGAATAACCTGTGAATTTGGTCAGTGTCAATAAATTAGTAGCTCTTATATACACTCTGGTTTGCTTAATATTCAATCTGCTAGTGAGGTTTTCAGGGAGGTTATAGCCCAGCGCAATATTTCTTAACCTCACATAGGAGCCATCCTGAACGTAGTGGTCAGAAAGCAAATAGTTATATCCTCCGAACGATGGTCGGGGAACCGTATTGCTGGTACCCTCACCAGTCCAACGATCAATCACCCTTTGCTCAAAATTATAGGGATCCGGTCGAACTACTTCCTTGCCATTGAATATCTTGTTGCCATACTGCCCCTGGATATCAGCAGAAAAATCAAAGTTCTTGTAAAACAGCTGGAGGTTGAACCCGAAAATGATTTTAGGTATCGGCGATCCAATGGTGTTTCTGTCCGCCGCATTCAGCACACCATCACCATTGAAGTCTACAAATCTAAGATCTCCTACCCCGGCAGCAGAAAGGTGCGGATAATTGTCCAATTCGCTCTGGTTTTGAAATATACCGTCGGTTTGGTAGCCATAAAAAGCACCAATTGGGTAGCCTTCCCGGCTTAACGTCGCCAGGTTTCCGTTGGCTAAACCACCGCCTACCAATGTAGAGTCGATGCCGGCACTACCACCGATAGCTATTACTTCGTTGTGAATAGTAGAGCCTAAGACGCCAATGCTATAAGAAAAGTCATTGCTGATAATGTCTCTCCAGTTGATATTGAATTCAAAACCCCTGTTCAAGATAGATCCTGCATTTACAATTCTTCTTGCGCCAACGCCATTTCCGTAGTAGCCGGGCGTAGATAAAGGTATGAGAATATCGTCGGTGACCTTATTGTAAAAGTCAAATTCCGCGGTAAGCTTATTGTTCCAAAAGCCTAATTCCAAACCGATGTCTGTTTGCGTTGTGGTTTCCCATTTCAATTCGGGATTGCCAGTGATACCAAAGGAAGCGCCAGGATTTGCGGACTGCTCCAATCCTAGAACGGTCGTCAATCCTGTCTGGACTTGCGAATACTTGGCATTATAAGGAATCTTTTCATTGCCAATCTTTCCCCAGCTCCCCCGTATCTTCAAGTTGCTTAAATAAGGCAAGTCAGGCATAAAAGATTCGTTGATGATATTCCAGCCCACTGCAAAAGACGGAAAATTGGCATAGCTATTTGCTTCTGTAAACTTTGATGATCCATCTCTTCTAAAAGTGGCAGTGAAGATATACCGGTTATCGTAGGTATAGTTTACGCGACCCAGGTATGATAACATGGAATAGAACAGGTTAGCATCTACCGTATTAGAGATGTTACTAAGGTTATTAATTTCGTTAGATTCGTCAAGTACATACGCGGGCTGGATATACCAGAAGGCTTCATCATCTCTCAGCAAATTTTGGCCTGCCAAACTGATGTTCTCAGACGTACTTTCCTGCATCGTATACCCCACGACAGCATTGATCCTATGTCGATCAAATTCCTTGTTGTAACTGATGGTATTTTCCCACAACCAGTTTAAGTTATCGGTATTCCCCTTGTTCAGGCTGCTAAAAATATTTCGCTGGTTGGAAGGCTGCCCGTCGGGAAAAAAAACTGTGAATGCCGGAGAGAAACTTTCCGATTTATTAAAAAGGAAATCGATGCCATAACTGGATCTGAAAGTAAAATCTTTTAAGAAGTTTACCTCTGTGAAGATATTACCTACGCCTCTAAACCCTTTATTAAAACTATTAGAATAGGCAAGGCTTGCCAGCGGATTCCCTACGGAATTCACCCCTGAAAAATCGCCATTGGGAAGGTATGGTGCCTCAATGGGCAGAGCACGATAGGCAGCATACGTAACACCGGGCGCGTTCTGTTGGCTATATGGAGCAATGGTGACGTTATTGCCAAACTTTATATGGTCCGACAGTTTATAGGTATTATTAAGTTTAATGGTTATTCGCTCATAGCTTGACTTATCAATGATACCTTCCTGATTGAAGTATCCCAGGCCAATGTAATATTGCATACGTTCTGTTGCTCCCGTAGCGGAAAAGTTGTGATTATGTAAAGGCGCGGTCTGAAAAATAAGATCCTGCCAGTCGGTATTTGGAAGAATGTCGATATTATTATATTTACCAGGCTCTATTTGATTGTTAATGGTAGCAAATTCTCTTCCATTTAAGAGGTCTATCTTACTTGCAACCTGCTGAACACTATATTCGCCGGTATAACTAAACGATGGTTCTTCACCGACCCGGCCTTGTTTGGTGGTAACCATGATTACCCCATTAGCACCCCTCGAACCGTAAATAGCTGTGGCAGAAGCGTCTTTTAAAACCTCCATAGAGGCAATATCAGCAGCACTTAAAAATGAAATATCATTGAGAATAACACCATCGACAACATAAATCGGGGAATTATTATTGAAAGTGCCGACACCCCTGACGCGGACTACGGGATTTGTACCTGGCGCACCTGATGAGCTGACGACCTGTACCCCTGCCACCTTACCTTGTAATGCCTGCATTGGGTTGGAGGCCGGTACTTTAATTAACTCCTCGTTCTTAACAGATGAAACAGCACCTGTCAGGTCGCTTTTTCTTACCGTGCCATAGCCAATTACAACCACTTCGTTGAGCATTTCGCTATCCTCCTGTAAGGTAATTTTGATGGTTGACTGATTATTTACCGGAACGTTTCGGGTCACATAGCCTATAAAGGAATAGGTTAAAACAACCGCATCACCAGATACTTCAAGGGAATAATTACCGTCGATATCAGACACCGTGCCTTTAGTTGTACCTTCAATAAAAATATTTACCCCTGGCAACGGGGAATTATCGGCTGATGTAACGGTACCTGAAACAATTCTGCTATCCTGCGCCAATGCCGGCAGGACTGAAATGGACGCTAACACCATTATACTACAAATGAACCTTCTTAAAAAGTTGGCGCCTTGTATATCATGATTTGAGGCTAATAAAATTTTACTCATTAAAATCCGGTTTAAAAAATATGATCAATAAGAAATGAAGCAATACCAAGTTAATGCATTCACAAAATAAAAAATGAACAATTGTTTAAAATATCGTAAAAATGAGCGACTTACGGTGGGAACAATTGCTATATTTTTAACACATTAAAAACATTAAAAGTTTAACCAGTAGCGTTTATAATAATATCTTGGGGATATTTATTGCACTTCGATAACATAAGTATTTGTCGAAGCAGTAGCAGGCACACAAAAAAGCAGTATTTGACTTAAAAAACTTTGGGAGTATGTTAGGCCTTGGCATTTTGCCGATGTCTTTTCTCTCTGGCATTTGCATCAGTTAAAAGACTTTGCCAGGTAATTTCTGCTGTTTTACCTTTAAAAATTTCATATATCTTCTGCTTAAAGCTCCAAATCGTGTTAACGCGAAGGGATAGCGTCTCGGAAAGTTCTTCAAGGGTGATGTCATTTCTACTATTCATAGCCAGGTAGGTTAGGTAAAATGCTTTTTCGATAGGGAATTTTATACCGTGGAATATCGTAAAAGCAGTAATGGATTCGCTATAGCCACATTTTGTACATCTTCTGGAAAATTTCTTAGAACCATCGAAATACTTATCGTTGCTGCATTTCTTACACTGGAAACTTTCTTGCCACTTCAGCTTTTCAAGATACCGATAGCAGGCGAGTTTATCGGGGAAAATTTTCTTAAAATCATCCATTTCCAGCTTCTTATTGATGAACCTGTTCACGAGGCTTTCCTTGACATTATTCTTCAGCTTCCAGTTATCTAGATCAAGCACAGCGTTGAAGTGGTTGATCTCCTCGGCCTGTTGCCGTAGTTTTTCATTATACTCTTCCAGTAGTTTATTCTTTTCGTTTAGCTCCAGGGTGCGGATTTTTACCTTCTGCTCCAGCTCCTGGTTTACCTTTACCGTGAGTTCCATATTTCTTTGTAGCTCCTGATTTACCTGTTGCTTCAACTGCACGTTGAGTTCCTGTTGCTTGATGATCCTGGATTGCGCTTTATCGCGGTTATTTTTTAAGATCCTTACTTTGTCGCCAAGAGCAAAGGAAAGGAATAGCATTTCCAGCAAGAAGCTAATATGCAGGCTGTAATGGGTAAGAATATGAAATTCAATCAGCCCGGAATTCACCAGCGTCTTGAGGAAAAATCCTATGAACAATAGCCCATAAGCAATCACAAAAAAACGGGCGGCCTTGTAGCCTTTGAAAAAAGTGTAGATACTGGTATAAAAGATAAGCACAAGCGGTAAAATATCGATATACCAATGGCCAAACAGCGGGTGATGAAAAATAGCGGCCAAAAACAACAAGCTCCTGATGATAATGGTATAGGTGATAATCTGATGCAGCAAAGGGCTGCTTTTCCGTGTATTTAAAAACTGTTGCGAAAATAAAAGCGACCAGAGAATAACAAGATAAAGTGCAATCCCATAGGCCGTCTGATTCCAGGCAGGATGATTGGGCCATAGGTACTGGAAGGCGATACCATCGATACACATGGCATAAGCACCCACGCTGATCAGGTAAAAGATATAATATAAATACTTTATCTGCCTGATGGCCAGAAACATCAAAAGGTTGTAGAGACTTAAGATGACAATCATGCCATAGAATAGCCCGAAAAGGAAGTACTCGTTCAGGGCATAGTATATGAATCTGTCAATCGATCTTAATGCAATTCGGATATCGGCAAAACCGGTGGAGTTCACTTTAAAATAGTATGTTTTCAACTGACTGGATGAATTATCCAGCATGATCTCAAAATTTTTATGCAAGATACCCCGGTCATAAAATGGTTGCTTGTCGCCCATTTTCAGCCGCTCGTAATTCCCGGTGGCGTCGGGAATAAAAGCCTCAATTTCATCGATAGTTTGATCGTAAAACTCCAAGAGCCATATCAGAGAAGATTCCTTTTGATGCTGTAGTTGAAATCTTACCCAATAGGTCGATTTAGCATGATACTGGGTATTGTTGTAGTCAGGGTTGGTTCGGAAACGGGGTGAAAATTCCGCTGATGTTATGTCTGAAAATGTCAGCTTGCTTGTCGCATCTTCATAATACTCCAATTCCCTTAATGAAAAAATTCTTTCGGTTTCATTGTCGTCTATGACAATGATATCTTGTGCCAAGACTTGCGCCACAATACCAAAAAGAGCCAGAAGCGTGACAAAAAAGGTCGTTATTCGCATAGGTATACAACTTAAAGAATCTACAACTGAATTAAAATCATTTAGCCTAAATTATTGTGGTACTTCAATTTTTACAGGAGCAATGCCGTAAAAAAATCTTTCGAATGCTTTTTACCTAAAAAAAGTATAAATCATAAAGATTCTTCTTATTACCTTCATCTCCTCATTTAATTATTAATTTAGCTTTGCTTCCAAGACCATTACTCTACCAACCTGCCAGCCCACTTCGGACGTATTTCACGGAGCTAATGGCTTTTACCTGGCACAATGCCGTGGCCTGCACATTTCCGGTGCTTATATTTATCACCTTGGCGGTGTCCAATATCTTGCATATCCCCGGCTTGCCAAGGTATGATTTTATTCTGATCGTGTGTATCCTGATCCAGGTGGCGATGGTCACCAGCAAAATGGAAACAAAAGATGAGGTATTGGTGATTACGGTTTTTCACCTGTTGGGTCTGGCTATGGAGATTTTTAAGGTACAGAAAGGTTCCTGGGTTTATCCCGAAGATGCTTATACGAAATTTATGGGAGTACCGATTTATAGTGGCTTTATGTATGCCAGTGTGGCCAGCTATATTTGCCAGGCATGGCGAAGGCTAGACCTTCAATTTATGCAGTGGCCGAACAGAAAGCTGGTCATGGTGTTGGGCGCCGCCATTTATTTTAATTTTTTTACGCACCATTATTTCTATGATATGCGCTGGATCATTACCGGGTGCATCCTTATCCTATTTTTTAAAACCTGGGTAGGATTTACCAATAACAGCCTGCAACGGAGAATACCTATGGTCGCCGCGTTCTTCCTGATTGGCATGTTCATTTGGTTTGCCGAAAATATCGCTACCTTCTTAGGAGCCTGGCAATATTCTTACCAGCATAAGGCCTGGCGAATGGTGGGCGTAGGAAAACTAAGCTCGTGGGGTTTGCTCGTGATTGTAAGTATTATTATTGTGGCGGAGCTAAAGTTCTGGAAAGAAGATATGCAGGCGCGGAATAACAGATAAGGCGTTATAAGCATTGTCGTTTTCTTCCGATATGATTAATATAATGGCTGCAATTTTATATATCACCCGTTATTACGGGCTATTCGGGTTCAAGTCCGTTGGGCTTGGGGTTTCGGTTTTTATCGTTGAATTCAGGTTATTACTTTC
>LXQK01000165.1 GCA_001683905.1 Marivirga sp. ANT-B6 | reverse complement strand
AGGAGGGTCGTATCTCCGCAATATCGGGCAGCTTGGCGTCAATGACAAGGTACTGGAAGATGCGCTGAAAAGCCTGCGAAGCGGTGAAAATGTAATGATCCGCCTGGATGGACTTCAAAATGAAAAGCAGGTGCTGATGAATGCCACAGAATTCAAGCTTCGGGGCAAAAACTATAAACTTGTGTCTATACAGAACATTCAAAATGAACTGGACAACAAGGAGCTTGATGCCTGGCAGAACCTGACCAAAGTACTGCGACACGAAATTATGAATTCGGTAACGCCAATTGCGTCGCTGAGCTCTTTTGCTATAGACCTGCTCGACAGCGAGTGGAAGGATAAAAACAGCACCAACGACCTCCAGGTAGAGACGGTGCAGGATATATGGGAATCGCTCGATACCATCGAAAAGAGATGCCAAAGCCTGATCAATTTTGTAGATGGCTACCGCAGCTTTACCAGTATCCCCGCGCCCGCATTTCAGTGGGTAGAAGTAGAAGATATGCTGAAAAGGGTAATGCAACTCCTGCAAGCGGATCGGAAATTGATTCAGGTAGAATTGCAGTATCGGGTTTTGCAGGACGGGTTAAAGATGTTGGCCGACCAGGACCTGGTAGAAATGGTGCTCATTAACCTGTTAAAAAATGCTTTTCAGGCACTACAGCACAAGCCAGGCGGATTGGTGCAAATAAGGGCCTTCAACGATGCTAATAGCCACGTAGTCATTCAGATTGAAGATAACGGGCCGGGAATTATACCGGAGGCTTTGAGCAGAATCTTTATTCCATTTTACACAACCAAAAAAGGTGGCTCAGGTATAGGCCTGAGCTGGTCACGCCAAATTATGAACCTGCATAAAGGTACACTTACCGTGCAGTCAAAACCCGGCGAACGTACCGTCTTTACCCTCCATTTTTAATGAGCTCCTGATCGTCTGTTCTCTCTTTGCGAATAACCAGATGTAATACCTTTCTGTACAGGAAGTAGCCGACTAAACCAGCCACCAGCACCAAAAGACCGATTAAGATATAGGTGGGATGTATAGACAATTCCTCACCTGAAGAAAATAGTATGGCCGCGATCAGAAGGATATTAGCAGCCATTAATATGTATTTCAGGATTTTATTTCTTCGGCCAGCTGTATCCTTAAAAAACATCAAACCCAAAACAAAAAACAGAATAATTAAGGGAACTATCATAGAAAATCAGCTTAACAAGTGAAGGTAAAAATGCATTTTGAAAGATAATTGCACATGAACCTTTATATGAAACGAAAACCAAAATATTTGGTTGGAACTATTATTCCGAACATTTTACCGGCTTTAGAAGCATCTCCAGAATAACCTTTGGATAATCGCAGGATGTCTCATTTCCTTAGCCAAAAACCTTACATCAGCAAAAAGTTTCGATTTGGTTACTTTGTTACAAGCAGTTGCATTTAGTATTGTACTTGCAGAACTTTGTACACCAAAAGTGCAGTACCAAAACAGAATAACGCCATGCAAATCATATTAATGTTCCTGATGATGTGGGTAGTCTTGATTGTATCAAGCATGTATTACCTCGCCAACCTGGCTTATAAAAAGCTGAGAACTGTGACCCCGGCGAAATATTTCATCGGTAGAAAGTAGCTTCCCCTGTTCCCTTTATGGTCATCTTCCTGATGCCTTGTCCGATCCGTTCTTAAATTTATCATACAATCTGTGGTTTATTTCTATTTGATTGAAAAGAGGCCCGAGCTACGGCCTGTTACTTTCTGAACAATAATAAATCTATCAATAATGGAACTTCTTTAGCTATTTCGTTTCTTCGAATGTTAGTTAGGTTCCCAATAACCGAAAATGTAACTATACTATTTTGGAGAAGCTTACAAAAAATTAATCGGCAGGTGAAGATTATTCTTTACCTGCCTTGCTTTTGAGGCAGAAAAGGAACATAAACTGAAACCTGCCTTAAAAATCAAACAGCGCGGTGCACGCTTTCAATAGTTCTGGCGCATTATTGGCCACCTTCCCTACGTCCTGATCTACCGGATAGTATTTGATGCTTTCATTGTCAATCCGATTGAGGTTTAGCCAGTCCAACACCATTTCCTGATCATGATCGAGTCGCGGAGAAAGATAATCCAAAATAGCAGCTGGTTGAAGGATATATGGCATCCTTGTATGAACCTTTTCGAGGCGCTCTACAGGGGATGTGGTTATGATGGAGCATCCTCGCTTACCATCTTCATTCATTTTATAAATTCCGGCCAGCGGCATGATAGTACTATGAGCCAGGTGTATAAATACCGGCTGCTTTTGAGTTTTCTTATCGGCAGGATCCTGCTTGACCCATTCGTAAAACCCCTTGATCAACACCACACATCTTCTTTCCTGTAGGTCGTACCGGAAGTAAGCATTTTTCTTCTCTGCCTGTTCGATTTTCGAGTTAAACAGCGGGATCATTTTGCCCTTGATTTTCATGTCATACTTCCAGTTCATCAGCTGCACAGCGGTTGCCTCGGTGTTCATAATCACCGGCAGCTTGTCGGTTGGAGCGACGTTATAAGATATATAGGATGCAGGCAACCGATCAAGTGACCCAATAGGGTGCGTATTTTCACCATCCCTCAGCCCAAAATCTTCAGGTAATAGACTTACATAATCAAAGGCCTTGTCTGGCAATACTGCTCTTCCACACATAATGCATAAGCTGAAAAACACGAAAACTTCGGGAAATTTACCTTATTTTGCCAAGAAGAGGAAAAAAAACTTCAGTCTTATACACCCATTCGCAAAAAATATGGCTGCCTGCTTCACGAAGAACAGTCGATGATAAGTCAAAATGAATAATTGTCCTATCCCCTGCCCTGCCTCCAACTGCCTGAATTGCAAATCATGCTTTTTATGAGCGGCATTCCTCGCAAAGCAGCATAGCCATTCGAATGTCTGCCCAGTATCTAGTGTTGCGTTAAGCATAAACCTACAGTTAGATCAGCGCACCTTTTGGCGTATGTCTTCGTTATAACGCGTATGCATGCCTTTGGCAAAAGCCTCACATAGCTACGGCTATGCTCATTTTTTATGCCTTGACCTACACCAAAATTTACTGCTGCCTTACCCGTCATTTAAACGTTAACACAACACTAGATTACTTAAGGCTTAAAGACAATTACATCATAGGAATAATCTTTTAGCACGGCGCCAACTTTTACGCCGGTTAGCGTCACTTTATAGGTCTGGTCATCGGCGCTATTTAGGGTGATACCCTGCGGCTTCCAAACAATGGTTCTATCGCCGAAGCCACCATTATTTAATTCTTCCATCACGATGGTCACGGCAGTGCCTGCGGCATTTTTCATCGTCACCGTTGTATTGGTAAAATCGGCGCCAGGTATCGAAAACGACCAGCGCGGATAAACCACCGGTGCCGGCACATAGCCTTGCGGCGGCCATGCCACGAAAGCAGGCATATCCGCCGGGGTAGTCCCCGCATCGCCGACGACCCATAGCACGTTGGTATTGTCGGTGTCGCCGGTGCCTACCTCTTTGAGTTTAGGAAACAAGAGCCACCGGCGGTGCCCTACAAAATAGTTATTGCTGCCATCGTCTTTGATATAAGCCACTACAGCATTTGGTCCTGCATTACCCATGGCCAGGTTAGCTTTTCCGGCAGCTTCCTTCCCGTCGGCGGTATAGCATAGCCAGGTTGTCGGTGGGTAGTGGTCCAGCGTGCCGTTGGCCTTGCTCATCAGCGCCATGTCCTGACTTTTCGCTGATTTTGTTGCGTTCATGGTCACAGTATTATTCAGGCCCGCCATGGTCCTAAAATATTTGATGCGCATGAGTACCTTGTCTTTAGTAGCCTGCGGTGTGGTACCGGCGACGCAGCCCGCGGTGCTGCCCGTCCACCCCATATTGGTTAAGGCAGATGCCACATATAAATCATTATAAGCTTTTTTTGCCGCATCTCTGGCCGCGTTGGCGACTGCCGTTGGGGCTGTTACGGTTATGGTGGCTGTAATTGTTTTCGTAGGGTCGGCCTGGCTGGTAGCTACCACATGGTATACACCGGGCGTGGCTGGGGCTGTATATTGTCCTGTGGCAGAAACAGTACCCCCAGCAGCACCTTCTGTAACCGCCCATGTTACATTTTTATTGGCAGTATTTGTAACGGTGGCCGTCAACTGTACCGTTCCGTGGGTCGGCGCATTGGCACTGGTGGGCGTAACAGCAATCGCCACAACAGTCTCCTGGCTTACCGTCACGATGGCGGTGCCAGATTTTGTGTTGTCAGCCACTGATATGGCTTCGATGGTATAGCTACCAGCAGTAGCAGGCGCCGTATAGACACCATTGCTATTAATCGACCCGCCTGTCGCTCCTTCCTTAATTTTCCAGATCACCTCCGGATTTTCTGTTCCTGTCATGAGGGCAGAGAATTGGTGAGAGGCATTGGTATTCACAATAATTTCAGCGGGAGAAATCTGAATAAGTATTTCGGGTGCTTCTTCATCCTTCTGGCAGGATACAACCACAAAAAGTGCCAAAGTCCAAACCAGGAAATGCTGTAAATGCTTGTATTTCTTCATAAAAGTATCGATTTTATACTGCAAGTGCGTCAAAAAAAACATGCTAAACCCATTGATTTACGCCATTTTCCTACATGGAAAAGATTGTGCCTGCAACACCAACGATCAAAAGAAAGCATTTGCAGGCATGGACCCTGTAAAGTGCTGGCCTTGTGGATGAACCCAGGTAAATCAAATTGACCATCATCCCTCCCACAGGTTGTCACACAGCAAATATTACATCCGTGGTGAGTTGACCAGCCGAAGACGGTTGCCCGCAAAATCTTTCCGGCAGAGGAATAAGAATTGTCGGCATTTATCTATATTGGCGGTTATTAAATCCATTTCCTATGAAGCCAGTTGTTTATGCCATAAATGGTAGAAAAATACGTCCTGAAGAAGCTACCCTGCATGTCAATGACCTCTCAATCCTGCGTGGGTATGGGGTTTTCGATTTTTTCCGCACCCAAAATAACCGCCCGTTTATGATGGCAGACCACCTGCAGCGGTTTGAAAATTCAGCCCGTGTACTCGGGCTGGACCTGCCATTTTCTAAAGAAGCAATAGCCACACAAATAGAAGAACTAATAGCTTTAAACGGCTTCCCTGAAACCGGGATTCGCCTGATTCTAACTGGAGGTTATGCCGAAGACGCCTTTACGCCAGCTAAGCCCAATTTTCTGATCAGGCCCGAGCCCTTCGTCCTTCCGCCCAGCCACTACTTCACCGAAGGCATCAAGCTGATCATGCATGCGTTCCAGCGTGAATTCCCGTCCGTAAAATCCACCAACTATCTTACCGCCATCATCCTGGCCAGAAGATGCCAGGCCGAAGGTGCGTTAGACACCCTTTATCATATCAATGGCCACTTGCTGGAGGTCACACGGAGCAATATTTTTCTTATCAAAGATGGCACCATCATCACCCCCAACAAAGACATGCTTTTTGGCATCACCCGCAAACGGGTGCTTGAGCTCGCCAAAGGACACTATGAAATCGAGGAGCGCGAAGTGCTCGTACAGGAAATCGCCACAGCAGATGAAGCTTTTATGACCGGCTCTACCAAAAAAGTGATGCCGGTGGTTCAAATCGAAAGCCATGTCTTGGGCAGCGGAAAACCCGGACCGATCACCCAACACCTGATGGCACGCTTTGCGGAAAGTGAAAAACAACATCAGGTAGAAAATAAGCAATAGCATTTATTTGGGCGGCACCTCTGGCTATCCGCTACAACTCCGGCCACCACGCCAGACCTGCCCTTAGCGGGCCGCAAAGGCAGTTTATTTTTTATTCAATACCTGGCAATAAAGTTTCGAAAGGAAACAGCAGGCCCGCGATGATTTACGATAGGAAAAGGATGACAAGCGACTGTATAAAAAAAACCCTTCAACTAGATTTTGCTTCGCTGGCATTTTTCATTCAAGCGCGTCTTATCAGAGGCTAATAGCGCCACTTATTGGCCAGAGATACAAGCGACAGCATCACAGGCACTTCAATCAAAACACCCACCACAGTCACCAGCGATGCCCCGGAGTCCAGTCCAAATAAGGCGATGGCTACGGCAACTGCCAGTTCGAAGAAATTGCTGGCGCCAATCATGGCCGCTGGTGTGCATATGGCATGTTGCAGCTTCAGCTTCCTGCCCACAAACCAAGACAGGAAAAATATAAAATAGGTTTGTATGATTAAGGGAATAGCGATCAGCACAATATCGAAAGGCAGCTCCACAATTTTTTCTCCCTGAAAAGCAAAGAGCAGGACCAGCGTCGTCAGCAAAGCAAATATAGAAATTGGCTTTAACCTGGGCAGGAAAGTGGCCTTAAACCACGCCTCGCCGCGCGATTTGATCAGGAGTCTGTTGGTAAGATAGCCTGCTACCAGCGGAATAACGACGAAAACAAAGACCGACGTAAACAAGGCGTCATAAGGAATATCGATGTCGGTGATGCCCAGGAGCAACTTTACCAGCGGAATAAAGGCAACCAGCAGAATCAGGTCGTTGATAGAAACCTGCACCAGCGTAAAATTCGGATCGCCGTCAGTAAGGTACGACCATACAAATACCATGGCGGTACAGGGGGCAGCCCCAAGCAAGATGGCGCCAGCAATATATTCGCTGGCACGGTCCGGAGACAGCCAGGCACTATAAAGCTGATCAAAAAACAACCATGCAAAAAACGCCATGGTGAATGGCTTCACCAGCCAGTTGACCGTCACCGTAAGAGCCAGGCCCCGGGTATTCCCTTTGATCTTCCCAACAGAGGAAAAATCGATCTGCACCATCATCGGGTAGATCATCAGCCATACCAGGATGGCCACAGGAATATTGACAGTAGAAATATTCATATCGCTTAACCAGTCGATATCATCGCCTACCAGATAGCCAACACCTATGCCGGCAAGAATGCATAGCACTACCCAAACGGTCAGGTATTTTTCGAAAAAGCCGATTGTTTTTTTCTCCAATGCCTTTGGCTATACCAAGGAAAACATATAATAAATTTCAGCGGCTATCTGACGACATCGCTGCAGATAAGCATCATCCTGTTTTGGTGTGTTGTCGAACGCCTTGGGGTCTTCATAAGGCGTGGCCACCCGAAGTTGGGCACCCGGAATGAATGGGCAATTGCCATCTGCCTCCGTACAAGTCATAATGGCACAAAAGCCTGCACCAGGATTTGCTGAATCATTATATTTCTTCGAAAAAGCGTCTACAGGAGAAATACCCAGCCCATAATATACCTCGTAATGGGCATTATGCCCAGGCACAAGTGGTTGAATCTTAAAACCTAATGACACCAGCGCTTGTATGGCGTTAGGATGAAAAGCCGTGGCTTCGGTGCCACCAGAGAAGGCTCTGACATGCTTATGGTCGAAATGTGTAGCCATTACCTGCGCCCAAACCTGGCCAAAATGACTCCGACGGGAGTTGTGGGTGCAGATGTAGACCAGGTCGGCATACTTGCCGTCTTTGCCCTGTTGCGCAATATAGGCGCTAATACTTGCCAAAACATCTTTTCTCGCTGGAGAAATGCTATTAGTGGAGGATGCCAGATCCTCCACTAAATATGAAACTTCTTTATATAATGCCATAATTATCGCTTAACAGCAGCCTGACTTTGGGTCACAACATGGTTTTTCAGCGTACACCGTTACGCTGAAAATGCCAGCATCAGAAGCATTGAAATTTTTTAGCTCCTCTTCCGACATATGTTGCAACATGATTTCCGCAGGCATTTTGATTTCCTTTTCTTTTTGCACGACAATATTAGTAAATCCTGCCTCACGGATAAAGCGGAGGTAAGTTTCCTTCGCAATTGCACCGGAAACACAGCCGGCATACATGGCGGCATCATTTTTCAATCCCTCAGGCAGATCGCCACGCAGCACCACGTCAGAAATACTGAAATGTCCACCAGGTTTTAACACCCTAAAGGTTTCTGACAAAGCCTTTTGCTTGTCGGGAACCAGGTTGAGTACACAGTTGCTCACCACCACGTCCGCACGGTTGGCCGCTACGGGGATATTTTCGATCTCACCAAGTCGAAATTCTACATTATTAAAACCAAGCTTTTCAGCGTTTTCACGTGCCTTGGCAATCATAATTTCTGTCATATCGATGCCTATCACTTTTCCGGAGACACCAACCAGCGTATGGGCTATGAAGCAATCATTGCCAGCCCCGGATCCCAGATCGATCACCGTATCTCCGGCTTTGATATGGGCAAATTCGGTGGGCAAGCCACAGCCCAGACCAAGATCTGCACCTTCATGATAGCCTTTCAATTGGCTATAGTCTTCAGCAAATACCGCATAGTCTACCGTGCTACAGCCTCCTTCGCCACAGCAAGAGGTTTCGTTCTGTGCCTTCGACTGCTGCGCGATTTGGCCATACTTCTCTTTAACAATTTGTTTTAGTTCTTCTGCATTTTTCATTGGCGTAAGTTAAAATGTATTATTGTAATATTACGATTAATTAAGGTAAATTTTTTTAAGATGTATCTCGGTTTTATGGTGGATATCTTCTCTCATCTTTTCTTTTTTAAAAGGTAAACGATCAGAATTTGTAGCGATCTAACAGCAAGAGCCTTTCGATGCAAATGAGCCAAAGAATTTCTCTAATAATCCTTTTGCCTCTTCCCAACGCACTTCATCAATACAATAGCATATCCTTGGTCCATCAATTTCTCCTTTAATCAAACCAATAAATTTTAATTCCTTTAGATGCTGCGAAATCGTAGATTGCGACAAAGGAAGCTCTTCTACCAGGTCGTTGCAGATGCAAGAGTTTTGTCTGATAATATACTCCAGAATAGCGACGCGCGCAGGATGGGCAAATGCCTTGGCAAAAGAAGCCACCCTGTTTTGCTGCGCATTGAAATTTTGTGTTTTTGTAATCCCCATATCGTAATATTACGATTATTTTTGAGAAGCTTATCAATTGGCGTAAATAATTTCAAAAAAAATAGTGGATGCTGGGAAAAGGCTGCCCCTTTACACTTTCAATAAGATTACCAGCGCACAAATAATATTTCGTTTCTTTCGAGACAACCTGGAAACAACGACAGTTGTAGCCCTATCAGGTATGGCGGTGAGGTTTGCTTTTGACAAACCTCTGCCCTATTATTATCATTATTACGTTTTAGCGAAAATACTTTTTAGACCTGAACAGGCATATTTTCTTTTTGAAAAGACTGATTGATGATCACGGCAGCTTTGGCACCCTCTGCTACGGCGATAGCCCAAAGTTGCACATCACGTGCCGCGTCTCCGGCCACATAAACTTCAGGGACATTGGTCTGCTGAAATTTATTTGTTTTTACAACCCCTTTCTTGGTAAATTCACAGCCGATTTGCTCAGCGATATGCGAGTGTTGGTATTTATCTGAGGTGAAAAATAAAGCCTTCCGCGCTACGCGATCCCCATTCTCCAGCACGATGGTTTCCAATTCTCCGTCCTTTCCTTCCAGCCGCAGTATCTTTTCATGGCGCACGTGAATCTTTTTGATCGCAATCTTTTCTTTTTCTTCTTCCGTAAGCGGAATACCATTGGTAAACAGCGTCACATCATGGCTCCAGGTTGTCAATGAAACAGCCATGCCTACGCCACTTTTTCCATTTCCTACCACAGCAAGAGATTTTAACCTTACCTCGTAGCCATCGCAGTACGGGCAGTGGTGAACACTTTTGCCATAAAACTCCTCTATTCCATCTATCTGTGGTACACAATCTACCAGCCCGGTAGCAATCAGCAGCTTTTTCGCCTTATACATCACGCCGTTACTGTCTGTCACTTCAAATAAACCATTTACTTTGGCCTCGACGATTTCGACATTTTTGATTTCCACATCATCTATCTGTGGTACACAATCTACCAGCCCGGTAGCAATCAGCAGCTTTTTCGCCTTATACATCACGCCATTACTGTCTGTCACTTCAAATAAACCATTTACTTTGGCCTCGACAATTTCGACATTTTTAATTTCCACATCATAGCGCAATAGCTGTTCTTTGCTGATGCGCAAAAGTTCTTTGGGCTCACAGCAATCTCTGGACAGAAAGCCGTGAATTTCATCGCTCTTCCAGTTCCGTGGCTGCCCGTGGTCAAACAAAACAATGCGTCGCAAGCAACGGGCGAGGATCAAAGCGGCACTCAAGCCTGCCGGCCCTCCCCCAACAATGATAACGTCATATTCTTCTTTCATAACAATGGTAAAAATATCAATGATAACGAGCCGCGCTATTTCAGACCTTCCTGATCGGATTCGAAGATGGATGCTGCTCATCAACCTCTTTAAATACTATATATACGTGCATAAGTTTAAATCTTTTTCAAATTCCAGGACTTTAAAACGTTTTATAGAAAGAAATCACCTTTTTATCATTGAAATTACCGCGTTGGTGTATTTATTAAGAGAATAATGATTAGATTTAAATTCCTTAGCATGGTTTGCATTGCCAGGATAAAGCATAATGGCATACTGCTTTTTCTTACGCAATGGCAAGGTTATTACGATACATCTAAATGGAATGACGTACACGATGAATTATAAAAAGTTAGTTGATATCGCAGAAGACGACCATGATTTTTTAATCCTGATTACCAAAGAAAATATTAACCTGTTGAAAGACTTAAAAATCAATTACAGGGCTGTTATTCAATCGGGTGACGTGGCACAACTTAAATTTTTAATTCATAAGGTTTCAAACACATTGAATTTGCTTGAGTTAACCAAGCTTGAGATGGAACTGAACCAGGGTACGGCTATTTTAAGCAAAGCATCTTTCTGGGCTGACGAGCTGAGTGAAAACATAGAAAAAGTTGCGGCACTCTGCGATGAAATGAGCTTAAAACTTCAGGTAGAAATTGATAAGCTAGGCCAGAAAAGCGGCCAATAGATTTTTTTAGCTGCCCTACATTCCTCTTTGCTTGCCCATGTTTTATTATTTTAAGCGGCCTAGGTGCTCCTGGTTGCATTTTTTTTGCTAAATTCAAGCGATGGATATAGATTTTGATTTTGATGCGATAAGGCCTTACCGGGATCATGAAGTGAATGAAGTTGTATGCCGATTGGTCCAGGATCCCTCTTTCATTAAATTTGTACAGTATATTCTCCCCTCCTGGCATGAAGAGGAAATCAAGGCGCTTCCTTCCCATATCCATTCCATCAAGGATTTTCAGAAAAAGGTAACCTACGATGCTATTTCCGCTATTCGGGAAAAAACAACGACGGGTATTACCCATTCAGGAATGGACCGTTTACAGCCAGATCAAAGTTATCTATTAATCACAAATCACCGGGATATTCTATTGGATTCAGCCTTTATGAATGTCTTATTATACGAACAAAACCTGGGTACCACTGAGGTGGCCATTGGTGATAATCTTTTGATTACCCCCCTTATCACAGATCTTGCCAGGCTCAATAGAAATTTTGCAGTCAACCGAAATGTAAGTAGCAAACAGCTCTACCAATATTCCCTGCGCTTATCGGCCTATATCCATACCACGCTTTTTGAAAACGATACTTCGGTGTGGATAGCCCAGCGCGAAGGGCGAACAAAAGATGGCGACGACAGGACTCAGCCAGGTTTGCTCAAGATGTTGGGCATGCATAGCCACTTACGTTTTGAAGAAGCCTATCGGTCCCTGAAGATTTTGCCTGTGGCCATTTCTTATGAGATAGAACCATGTGACGTTTTGAAGTCGATAGAGATGTACAAAAAAGAGGCCGGCATTGCTTTTACCAAGAAACCGCAAGACGACCTAAATAGTATGCTTACTGGCTTGAAACAGCAAAAGGGCAAGGTGCATTTTGCTTTTGGTACCCCGCTTCATGAGGAGTTAGATCAATTGGCGACCATCGTCAATAAAAACGAGCAAATCAAAGAAATGGCAGCTCGTATTGATACGCAGATACATCAGAACTACAGACTATCGCCCAATAATTACATTGCTTCGGATGTGCTCAATGCCACTGATGAATTTTCCAGCCATTATAGTGCTTCAGAAAAGGAAACCTTTTTAGCTTATGTCGCTAGGCTGGTGCAGGAGTCGGGCGTTGATGCAGCAGCCTTTCGGCCCATCGTTCTAAAGATGTACGCCAATCCGTTAAAGAACAAAATAAAAGCCAAGGTCAATTACTGACCCTGGCTTTTAAATATAATTACTAAAGTTTCGCATGTTGGATTAATGAACTCGAGAGGCGATTAAGCCACTTTAGTGTTATTAAACCCATGATTTGAGTCTCCGTTTCAGCACACTGATAATTTTTGTATCAGACCCCAGCGGCCATATGCGTTAACCTAAGCCCCAGAAGGGGCCAAATATTTGTATAAATATGGTTTTCATCAGAGAGTGGTGCAGTCAGGTACCAGATATTTCGTACCTAACGGCACGATTTACTACATCTTTCTATTTTTTCTATAAATATTGAGTACCTCTGGTACTCCCTTTCTTTAAGTTAACGCATATGCCTAGCGGGGTCTAATAGAACAGAGGTCGTAGTTTTGGCGGACAAAACACCTTCTGCGAAATTTTAGTATTTTATAAAGGAAAGGCTTAAACACCAATCCATCGGAACTGGTAATCCAGCTCAGGCACTTTAAGGCGATCTGCCACCCTACGTAGCCTGCCCGGCAGTATCATTAAATAATCTCTGGCTTTTTCACCGGCATCATTTAAATCTGTCACTTTGTCGATTGACCAATCCTTGATTAGCGATTCCAGGATTTCGATATAATCCTGCGCGGTATATACGCCGAGCCTCTGTGCAGCATCTGAAAAATGCGAATATATCTTGCTGATGCCGCCCCCAGTTTCCCGAAGGTAATGGGCAGGCATGACAATTTTTTTGCGCATCATATCTTCGAAGGCCAGCATCATTTCACTCGGGTCTACTTCTAATATTTTGCTTACAAATGCTTTATAGGCAAAGGCATGACGTGCCTCATCGGCAGCAATGGTGTCGCAGATTTTGGCAAGCTGCGGGTTGTCCTGTGATTTGGCAAGCGCAGCCACCCGACGGTGCGATACATTGGTGGCCAGCTCCTGAAAGCTGGTATAAATAAAGTTTCGGTAAGGGTCGGCACCTGTACCAATATCAAACCCATCAGCAATTAGATATTGCGTAGAGGTTTCAAACTCCTTCATATTTACTTTACCGGAAAGGTAAAGATATTTGTTCAACAGGTCGCCATGCCTGTTTTCTTCTGCAGTCCAGCCCCTGATCCACTTGGTCCAACCGGTATCTTCGCCCTGGTTTACACCTTTCATGCCCATCAGCCACGACTCGTAAGTTGGCAACGCTTCTTCGGTAATGGTATCTCCGATCAACACCACCCAAAAATCATACGCCAGCTCTTTGGCGCGTTCCTGGATATTTTTCACTTCATCAAAAAAAGCAAAGTTTCTGGAATCCGGCAGAAAATCCGATGGCTGCCAGTTTGTTTCTATTGGTCGTAAATACTTGGTGAGTTTTTCTTCCACAAATGTCTCTATGTGGCGCATCACCTCTATCCTCTGATCTGAAAGACTCATGTTTTTATTATTTAATTTGTTAGCGTAATCTAATTTGTATAAAAGTAATCATTAAATCATTACGATAAGTTTCCCTACAAGAAATAAATCCGGTAGATATGGAACAAAATGCCAATATAAAGCTTTTTTCATAACACCACCACCCTATTATAGTAAGACCTCAGCCCTCGAAAATGTTTAATTTCTGTTGTGGAAATGAACATGAAGAGAAGTATAGGAAAATCTCACCATTGATCAAAGATCGAGGTGCATTTCTTATACCCTGATTCTTGGACTATCTACGAGAATAAACATGCTCTCATGCTCTATTGAAGAAGCAGGGCCTTCCACGCGGTATGGCTATCGCCACTAGCCAGGTATTTTTTTGCTATATGGTGTAATGCCTCCTGCCATGCTTGCTGCTGTAGTTTTAGCGCCTCCAGCACCACCACTTCATTAGTCTGCCTGAAGGCGGCTACTTCCTCCAGCGTGGGCAACGCTTCGACATTCCCCAATTTACCCAAATCATTTCCGGTTAATATACTGCTATTGCGTATTGGCGCTGGTATGCTGTCCACGCCTATGCCTCTTTTGCGCACGGGTTTTTCCAGTTGAAACAAAGCATCGCCCTGCGCCCTGCAGTACCAGTCGCCACCCATGCGGGCTACCGCGTCGAGCCTTTGCGGACTAATCGACTCACCATCGAAGATATCATCCTGGAAGTGGGCAAGAATAACCTCGCAAATGACCAGGTTGGCTGCCCCTCCCCGCGCCCCCATGCTGATGATTTGTTGCACCTTGCACTCGAAAGCCGCCGGTGCCTCCGCTACCCTTGGCGGCTTCACCTTTACCGACGGCGCCTCTGTAAAGCCTGCTTTGATAAATTCATTAACGCCCTTGTCGTATTCTGTACTGGCAAGTGACATCTGCTCTACCATATTGTAATTGACAATATTGATAACCACCTCGGCATGCTCCTGCACATTTTCCAGCGTATGCTTGGTGGTATTGTCACGTACCCTGCGAGCAGGAGAAAAAACCAGCGTTGCAGGGTTGGAGCCAAAGGCATTGAAGAAGCTAAAAGGGCTCAGATTTACCTTGCCTCCTTTATCAATACTACTGACAAAGGCGATGGGCCTGGGTGCTACCACCGACAACATATAGCTATGGAAGATACCGGTAGCGGTATCGGTAGGGTCAAATGTTTTCATGCAGAGCGTACGGTTTATTCTTCCGGTTAAAGTTACAGAGGAACATAGCCGAAACAAAAAGTTTTGATTTTTTCCTCCTAAATCCTCTTTTCATTAAATTTTCTGGTAGTACAAGCCCATGCAGGCACTATAATTGCGTTGCTATTTCGTATATTTGTGCTGTATGGATACTATTTATATCATCATAACAGGTTCTTTGGTGGCCATTTCCTGTGGCCTGCTGGGCTGCTATCTTATCCTCAGGAAGATGGCCATGGTGGGTGATGCCATATCCCATGCTGTGCTGCCTGGTATCGTCATCGCTTTTTTACTTTCCGGATCGCGTGATTCAGCCTTTATGCTTCTTGGTGCCGGCATTTTGGGGATATTTACAACCTTTCTAATAGAATTCTTTCATACCAAAGGCAACCTGCAGACAGACGCTTCGATTGGCGTAACCTTCACCTGGTTGTTTGCCCTGGGCGTCATTCTCATATCTGTTTTTGCCGGGGAGGTAGACCTTGACCAGGACTGTGTACTGTATGGTGAAATTGCTTATGTGCCCATCGACCTCTGGATATTGGATGATGGCACCATCATGGGTCCGCGGGTATTGTATATCATGGGGGTGGTCTTTTGCGTCATTCTGGCTTTTATTATGTTAGCCTACAAGGAGCTTTACATCACCACTTTCGATCCTTCCTTTGCTGTCGCGATGGGTGTCTCCACTACCTTATGGCATTATATGCTGATGGGCGCCGTATCCCTTACAACGGTAGCCTCCTTCGAGTCGGTCGGCGCGATACTGGTGGTGGCTTTTTTAATTGCCCCGCCCGCGACAGCGTATCTGCTAACGGAAGATTTTAAAAAGATGCTCTGGATAACGGCTTTTATCGGCGTGCTTACTGCAATTGGCGGATATTACCTTGCTGTATGGCTGGACGGGTCTATTGCTGGCGCAATGTCGGTTGTAGCCGGACTGCTTTTTGCATTGGCATTTTTGTTCTCGCCACAGGATGGCATTATCACCAAAAAATTTAAACAAATGAAGCCTCCTGTGCTGGAGACCGATCAAAGTATAGCAGAAATGATATCCTAAATAT
>LXQK01000164.1 GCA_001683905.1 Marivirga sp. ANT-B6 | reverse complement strand
GCCCTCAAACTTTTTACTGGATATGATCTTAATATTTCCGTCGGTCAGCCTATGATATTCATTGATATCATCAATTACCAGCGTGGCTTTTGTTAGCTTTTGTAATTCTGCATTTTCCAGGATCAAAACCTCGTTTTTGTCAGGTGTTATTTTGGCATCAGCTACTTTAATGAAGGGAATACCAGTAACGTTTAGTTTCAGTTGGTTGATGTCATAAACAGCTCCCGTTGCGTTGAAAACTAAAGAATCCAGTTCCTTTCGCGTCGTATAAAAATATGAATTGCTGATATCCACATCCTCGGGTTTTGTCATTCTTACATTTTTGTCTTCCAAATCCCATGTTGCTTTGGTAATGGATGTACGCACCTGTGCGTATGGAAAATCAAGAGCAGCAACCCCTTCTACTTCAGGGCTGATATCAGCTTCATTTTTTAATAGGTTAAAGTTCAGGCGTACATCTTTCCCCGAAAATGCCGGTTTTTTGGGGTTGTCGGTGTTGATCTTAAAATTAGCGTGTCTTGCAAAGAAATCATTTTCCTTAAAGTTCATCGTTTGGGACCTGGCTTCAGAACCTCTTGTTTTCAAGATACCATTACCATATAACCCCTTGCTGGTCAAAATGGCTTCTCCGTTCAAGGTAGCCGTGTTGCCATATAGTTGGAAAGCATCTTTCTCATTTTTTATAAACATGCTATCTTGGGCTGGAATCCATGACATTCTATAATTTACCAACGAAACTTCAGGAAACGATGCTACGCCTATATCGCCTTCCTTAAGGTAAAATTCTTTACCGACTGCATTGGCCGAATCGAGGTAAAAAGTAAATTTTTCGGAGCTTAGAGTACTTGAAAGAAAGTTAAGTTTCCCGTTTACTGTGAGGCCTTTATTGTCTAGTTTAAGGTCGTTAAGGACTTTAGCCTCGCCACCATAAAGTTGAAGACCCTCCTCCGGAATCGTATAGTCGAAACCTAACGACTGGTCAGGCATTACCTTCAATTTATGTTGAAATGCGGGCAATATTCCCCCGGAAACAAAAGTACCTGCAAAACCAATGGATTTAGGATCACTACTGTTTACGCTGTCTATCTCAAAAGGCGGAATTTCGAAGTAAACTGATTTGTTGTACAGCCCTCCCAGCACTTCCGGCTTATCAAAATATACCGTAGCTCCTTTCGTTGATGAAAATATTGGGTATTGAGGATAGGTTTTCTTTGCCGATTTATTGTCAGGTTTGTTAATAAATAATGTTCCCGAAGTCTGTACGAGTTGATTGTCGAGGCGTCGTTTAACAATTTTATTATCACTGTCCTTTTCCTGCGTGTCAATATTAAACCTGATAGAATCAATATTGGTGAGCGTAACCAGGAAGCTATCATATTTGAACTGAAAATCCTGACCGATATATTCGAAGTTTCCAGCATTCACCTTCCCATCAAACATCAGGTTTCTATTATCTAAAAGCGTAATCTCATCATTTGTAGGATGGATATAGACATTTAGAGCTTCACTTAAATAAAATTTCTTGATCCCCCGAACCTTTAGCTCCTGGGACTTAAAATTAAAGGTGCCGTTGGGTTTTTTGGGTGATAGTGAGGCAATAGACATGTTATCAAAATCTTTCTTTTCGCTTTTGGATAACACATAATGGTAGCCCTTTCTTCTTACTTTCACCTGGTCTGTCTGAGGGTTATAATCTATAAAACCGTTTTGCATCAGGAATACCATGGCGCCCTTCATGGTTTCAGGGTTTTGCTTGAAATTCCTAGCCATATCTATCGAGTAAAATTTACCTGAATTGATTTTTCTGGCATACCCCACCACCATCTGCAAGGGGTGGAAATCGTAAATGCCTGTAAGGCTGTTGAACCTGTCGATATTAAAATATTCCTGCGACTCGAATAAGGCAGGAATCTGATTCTTTGCATTTAGGATACTGATATCGAGACTATCCGCGTTCAGATCCCACTTGATCATATCTGCGGTAATATCCATATTGAAATAGGAAGCAAAAAAAGCGGTACTCTTGAAGCCCCCCAAGTCTTTTACCAGTGTGAGCAGCGACTTCTCTGAATTATATTTGAACTGAACAGCTGGATGGAGGATAGAGTCTCTTTGATGATAAATGACAATTGCCGCTCTATCTGCAGAAAGCAGGGTATCCTGGATGGAAAACCGATCGGATAGTGCCCGGAACTTTGTACCTGCATCTCCTTTAATTTCTATCGAGGCCAATCCACCAAATACCGAGGAGCTGAAAATCTTGTTGCCTGCAAGCGCAAAACCACCTTTATAAACCAGGTTGTTTTGCCCCAAACCATTTACCTTGATATCACTCAAATACGATTTAAACCTCGGATACCGCGACTTTTCCGTGCCATTATTGTTCTCGCTCTTGAACTCAAAAACACCTTCCACGGGCTGATCTATCTTGCCCTTATAGGTAAGCTGCACATTTTCGGCGTCAAGGTAAGGCTTGGTAACATTGAAGTTGAACTTCGAAAACTCAACAAAAACGAAATCGGCACTTAAACCTGGTAATTGCCAATTAAATTTACCACCGTCTCCTACAAATAAGTTGTCTTTCACCATAAAAGAGCCGCTGGTATTTACCAGGGCCGCTGAATCAAATTTCGTATAGAAAACCAGATCCGCCTTGTCTACTATAATGACTGCACCTTGAAGGTCAGGTTGAGGAATTTGGGTAATTACGGGAGAATCATCGACTTTTTCTGTTGCTACCGCTGTTTCGTCTGTCCCCCAGTCCGACGACCAACTGTTGTCTTCTGCCACTGGCGTATCCCAATCATTGAACCAGCCATCTTCTTTAGTTTTCGCCTCTGAATTTTCCGTAGCTACCACTACCGGTGTCTGAGGTGCATCGTCTATAAATTTAAAACCGATGGTACCACCTTTTACCCGTAGTTGACTATAGGAGGAATAATATAAAGTTCTATAAGTAAAAAACTCCCGTAGGGTCTGTAGATAGGCATTTAACGCCTTGTTATCATAATTCTCAATCACCTTTTCGGTTACCGATAGGAAATCAGAAAGGTCTGTTTCCGGCAATCCCTGCTGATTTACAGCAGCAACCAGTGCGCCATAAAAGTCCTGAAAGTGGGGCCGGGCCTTTAATTTCTTCTTCAGCATGATTTGCGAAATTCGCATAACGTCCTCCCGTTGAGCGGAAGTTAAACTGTTGCTATTCCACAGCGCTGCAAAGCTCTTACCCACTGCTGCAGCCTCAGTATTTTTTGAGCCGGTCATCATCGTTTCTACATCAATAATAAACTGTGCCGGTTGTGGAGCCAGCGTGATGTTTTGCGATATGCCTTGAAAAGGTAAGAAAAAAACGAAGACACTTCCCAGAGCCAGCAACCTGAGTAGCTTTTTATTGGCTTCAGGGTGTGCTGTGTCATTGATTACGCTATGTTTACATTTAAACAATACACTGCTCAAATGATTGATCCCCATAATAAAATATTTAGAAGCTATAGAAGGCTGATCGTATTGTGCACCCTTTCTAGGTCTATACCTTTGAGCCCTTTTAAGTAACGCTGTTTCTGAAGTTTAACGTCAATTGATCAGGAAAATTTTCTCTCTAGTAAAACTGAAACCCATTGGTTCTTTTGCGTTTGCTTGATTTTATAGATTTGATACTTTTTGGCCTCTGCTTCTATATCGGTAATATCCGCGGCATAAAAGCCGCTCAGCACCAGGTAAGCACCATCTTTTAATAAAGAACCATACAATTCCATTTCTTCCAGTAGCACATTTCTGTTGATATTCGCAAGAACAATATCAAAAGGCTCTTGATACTTCATTTCGCTTGTTTTTCCCAAGGCGACATGCACATTTTCGACCTGATTGAGTCTGAAGTTTTCACTGGAATTTTCAACCGACCATTCATCAATATCGCATGCTTCGACAGAGGCTGCACCTAACTTAGAAGCCATAATGGCCAGAACGCCGGTGCCACATCCTGCATCAAGCACATGCTTACCTTTATGATCAATATCAAGCTGCTGAGAAAGCATTTGGAAAGTGGTTTCGTGATGGCCTGTACCAAACGACATTTTAGGATTTACAACAATTTCAATAGGGTATACGCGCTCGAGGTTGTGAAATGAAGCCTTTACCACAGCTCGATCATCTATGAAGATGGGGTCATAGTTTTTTTCCCACTCCTCATTCCAGTTGATTTTAGCAACCTGATTGATCTCATAGGAAAACCCTGCTGAAACCTCATATCGATATTTTAATCCCTGAAGCAACGCTTCATCATAAGCACCTGATTCAGCATAGGCGTCAAATCCCTCGGAATGCTCTACAAAAGAGTCAAATCCTATCTCAGCAAGCTCCGCAATGAGAATTTCTGAATAATCCGGTGTACAAAATGCTTTTAATTCTACGAATTCCAATGTCTTTGATTTATTGACAACCCGCAAATGATTCTACATCGGTATAAAAGATAGAGAAATCTGCCTGATCCTTGTTTTTATCTATATAAATAATATAATGGGCAAAGCTTTTATTTTTTGCAAAGGCCCATAAACCTTTAGCATCGGCAAAAAGCACGTTTTCTTCCTTAAAAACCACCAGATCGGCAAAGGCCTCGGATTCTTCTACAAATACCCGCAGATTCGCCTCGTGAGGTTTATCGGTTATGTAAATGGGCCCGTATACATCGCAGACATCAAACGACTGGCTAAAAGATGTGCCGACCGCACTTAGAATAAATAAGAGGCATAATACTGGCTTACACATAATTAAAATGATTTAATGATATCAAGGAAGTCCCTTGATTTCAATGATGCTCCACCGATCAAGCCCCCGTCAACATCATCTAACGCAAAAAGTTCCTGCGCATTATGTGGGTTACAGCTACCTCCATATAAAATTGTGGTATTTGATGCTACTTCTTTACCGTATTGATCAGCAATTACATTTCGAATATGAAGATGCATCTGCTGCGCCTGCTCCGGGCTTGCGGTTTTTCCTGTGCCTATTGCCCATATAGGCTCATACGCAATGACAACTTTGGCAAACTCGTCTTCGGACAAATGAAATAAACTTGCTTTTAATTGCCGCGATACGTAAGCGGCGTGTGTTTCTTTCTCACGAATTTCTAGGGGCTCGCCACAACAGAATATTGGCATTAAATCGCTTCCTAGCGCCATATCTACTTTTTTAGCCAATAGCTCATCTCCTTCGCCAAAATATTGTCTTCTCTCGCTATGACCTAAGATGACAGCCTGCACTGGAATAGAGCGTAACATAGCTGCAGAGACTTCACCTGTAAAGGCACCAGACTCTTTCTCACTGCAATTTTGAGCAGCTACCAATACCTGATTATTTTCGGCCAACAACCTCGAAACGCTGGTAAGGTGAATGAATGGGGGCGTTATGATGACCGTTACATCTTTTGTAACTTCATCTTTCACCATATTGACAATCTCTGAGGCTAACTTAAGACCTTCGGCAAGATCTTTATTCATCTTCCAATTTCCGGCAACAATCTTTTTTCTCATAGTTCAATGAAGGGATTTTAGCCAAATATACGGTTTTGCTTAAAATAAGCGTAATAAAAAGAAGCTTTAAGTTATAAATCGGGTAAGAGAAACGGGATTATTTCCCGTTTCGACCTCCCACACCACCCTGCGTACCGTTCGGTACAGGGCGGTTCT
>LXQK01000163.1:9728-24537 GCA_001683905.1 Marivirga sp. ANT-B6 | reverse complement strand
AACGCAAACCGTACTACTATTAACCCGCCTTTTTTGTTCCCAAACTCAAAAAAACCCTAACAATCGTATACTTCAAATGTGGGTAATCTTGCCTCTTTGACGCCTGTACCCAATAAAAGTGCTGCTACTAAAAGTTCTGTATATACCTTTTCCGGTCGCTTTAAATGGGTGTCCCATTTCTATAAGATTCATCTGGCATGTCAATGCCGTTCCTAAGAAGCCAACACTTTATAATGGATTTTCTTCAATTCCTCAATTTCAGTCATGAGATCATTGACGAGGTTAATTTTGATGGTGCGGGAAAGCAGCTCCACCTGGATATCTTCGTGCCCATCATATAGCTGTACCTTTAAAGGCATATTCCCGGGATATTTTGCCGTTATAGCCTCCAATTTTTCAACCAGTGCCATATCAATCTCCTGGGCATTTATCCTCAACAAAATGCCTTTGCTCAATTTCTCCCTGACTTCGGAGAGCAACTGGATATGTAATGGCTTCAGCTCCCATAAACCTGGTTGATTATACCTTTCCTGAACTTTACCTTTGATAAAAACAAATTCTCCTGGGTGTAGAAGATGCTGGTTTTTCCTGAACTCTTCTCCAAATAAAGCCATATCCAACGAAGCTTCATAGTCTTCAATAGAAAACAATGCGAAAGGATTACCGCGTTTATTTTGCCGTATCACATTTTTAGTAATTATACCTGCTACCGTAATATCCTGACTTTTAAACTGGTCAATTTTATCTACCGTACAACTGCAGAAATTTTCAATTTCCAACTTGAACTGGTCCAGCGGATGGCCTGATATATAGAAGCCTACCACTTCCTTTTCTATCTTCAGCTTTTCTATATCCCCAAATGGTTCGCAATCTATTACCTTAGGCAACGGTATTTCTATGCCCGATGATCCTCCAAATAAAGACTGTTGGGCAGCATTTACTTCCGACTGCGAATTGTTGCCAAATTTTATTGATTTCTCGATCAGATTGGTATCACCATCTTCAGAAAACAAATACTGGCGTCGATGAAAGTTACCAAAGCAGTCGAACGCTCCGGCCATAGCCAGGCTTTCAAAAGTTTTTTTGGTAACGCACCTGAGGTTCACGCGCTTAGAAAAGTCAAAAATATTTTCGTAAGGGCCATTTTTTTCTCTTTCGGAAATAATAGCTTCCACAGCAGCTTCGCCAGACCCTTTTACGGCACCCAGACCAAAGCGAATCTGGCTTTCTTTGTTTACGTCAAAGAAGAGGTTACTCTCGTTTACATCGGGCCCTAATACCTTAATGTTTGCCCGCTTGCATTCATCCATAAAAAAGGTAATCTTTTCTATCTTTCCTGTATTGTGTGTTAACACAGCCGCCATATACTCGGCGGGGTAATGCGCCTTGAGATAGCCGGTCTGATAAGCAACAACAGAATAAGCAGCCGAGTGAGATCTATTGAAACCATAGGCGGCGAACTTCTCCATGATATCGAAAATCTGCTCAGCCTTTTCCTTTGAAATAGCATGCAGTTCCCCGGCCCCGGAGACGAATTTAATCCGTTCCTTGGCCATCTTTTCCCGGTCCTTTTTACCCATCGCCCGGCGCAACAAGTCGGCTCCACCCAGGGAATACCCCGCAATGATTTGCGCCGTTTGCATAATCTGCTCCTGGTAAACCATGATACCGTGGGTATTTTTTAATATACCTTCCAACAGTGGATGCGGGTATTCCACCGGTTCCTTGCCATGTTTACGGTCTATATAATTCGGTATAAATTGCATCGGCCCTGGCCGATAAAGGGCGTTCATCGCGATAAGGTCTTCGATATCTGTAGGCTTCAGCTTCACCAGCCATTGACGCATCCCATCAGATTCAAACTGGAAAGTGCCCACAGTATCCCCATGCTGGTAAAGCTCAAAAGTCTTTTCATCATCGAGTGACAACAGGTCGATATCGGGGGCCTTTCCATGCCGTTTTTTGATCATTTGCAAAGCAGACTTGATGATGGTCAGCGTTTTCAGCCCCAAAAAGTCCATCTTTAACATCCCAGCATCTTCGATTACCTTTCCATCAAACTGGGTCACCAGCAACGTGGATTCTTTAGAGGTAGACACCGGAATATATTCGGTGAGGTCATCGGGGGCAATAATTACAGCCGATGCATGAATGCCCGCGTTTCTTACAGAACCCTCCAGCCTTTCAGCCATCTGCAGGATCTGGGCCTTTAGATCGGTTCCTTTTCGAAGCAGTGCGAGCTCCTGACTTTCCTTATAAGCTTCCGTCAAAGTTACGCCTGGCCGCTCAGGCACCAGTTTGGTAAGGGCATTAGACTCTGCCAGTGGTAGATCCATAACCCGGGCAACATCTTTAATAGCTGACTTGGCAGCCATGGTGCCATAAGTAATTATCTGAGCTACCTGATTTTTGCCGTATTTTTCTACGACATAGTCAATTACTTTCTGTCGTCCTTCATCATCAAAGTCTGTATCAATATCGGGCATGGATACTCTTTCCGGGTTCAGGAACCTTTCAAAAAGCAAATTGTACTTGATAGGGTCGATGTTGGTGATACCAATACAATATGCAACCACAGAACCCGCCGCAGACCCTCTACCAGGGCCTACCAACACACCAAGGTCCCTGCCTGCCGTGATAAAATCAGCGACAATCAAAAAGTATCCGGCAAAACCCATGGTCTTGATGATGTGCAGCTCGTGATTTAAGCGCGCCTCAATATCGCTATCTATTTCTTTATACCTTGCTCTGGCGCCTTCAAACGTGAGGAAGTGCAGATAGTCGTCCAGATTCAAAAAGCCAGCGGGCAATGGGAAATTCGGCAATAGAATATCCCTCTTCAGCTTCAGATGGTCGATCTTATCAACAATTTCATTGGTATTATCCAGCGCCTGAGGCAGGTCGTGGAAAAGCTGCCCCATCTCCGCCTGCGTTTTGAAATAAAACTGATCGTTAGGGAAACCAAAGCGATATCCTTTACCATCACCAACGGGCGTACTTCTTATCTCTCCTGTATTCAGACATAGCAATACATCATGAGGATTGTAGTCCTGCTGGTCGAGGTAATGAGAATCATTGGAAGCAATGACCTTAACATTGTATTTCTTTGCAAACTTCAGCAAAATGTGATTTACCTGTTCCTGCTCATCGAGCTTATGTCGCTGTAACTCTATATAATAGTCCTCGCCAAAAAGGTCCAACCACCACTTAAATACTTCTTCAGCTTCTTGCTCGCCATGTTTCATTATAGCCTGTGGCACCTCTGCCCCCAGGCAACAGGTGGTAGCGATCAGTCCTTTATGATATTTTAGCACTAATTCTTTGTCGATTCGGGGCCATTTGCTATACATCCCCTCCATATATCCCAAAGAGCATAGTTTCGAGAGGTTCTTGTAACCTTCAGCAGTCTTGGCCAACAGCAGCTGGTGGTATCGATTGTCTTTATCTTCCTTGCTGAATTGCCGCTTATGCCGGTCGTGCACCATATAGAATTCACAACCGACGATGGGTTTAACATTATATTTGTTGGCTTCCGCCACGAATTTAAAGGCACCAAACATATTGCCATGATCTGTCAGCGCGACTGCACGCATCCCATCAGTTTGCGCTTTTTTCATCATTTCGGTGATGCTGGAGGCTCCGTCTAACAGAGAAAACTGCGTATGGCAATGGAGGTGGTTATATGTGGGCATGAGGTATTGTTTAAAATCGGAAGATAGAGATACTTTGCCGAATCACTTATCTACAAAGGTACATAAATCACCTTCTTGGTTTCAAAAAATGGATCATCAAAATAATCCGAAAGGTTGAAAAGCTGGTATTTCTGTTTTGCTTCTTTTAACTCTTCCTTTAGATCGCCCCCTTTCAAATACAAGACACCATTCCTTATCGGGTGATTGTATTCCTTTTTGATCTTATGTTTTACCCATTCATGAAAAGGTGCGAGCCTGGTCACCGCCCGGCTTACAATAAAGTCGTATTTATGGTTGATGCTTTCCACCCGCTGCTTTTCTGCCCGAACATTTTTCAGTTGCAAAGCAGTAACAATGTTTTCCACCACGGTGATTTTCTTACCAATAGAGTCAATCAGGTGAAACCTGGCATCAGGAAACATAATGGCCAGGGGAATACCGGGAAAACCACCACCTGTACCGACATCAAGGATCTCTGCACCAGCCTGGAACTGGACTACTTTGGCCAAGCCAAGCGAATGTAAAATATGGTGCACAAAAAGATGGTCGATATCCTTTCTTGAAATCACATTGATCTTTTCATTCCACGCCTCATATAAAGGCTGAAGCATGCGAAACTGGTCAAGTTGAACGGCAGAAAGATCTGGAAAGTATTGTTGTAATTTTATAAAGTCAGGCACAATAGAAGCTTGGAGAATTAAAATTAATGCTAAATATGATCTTCTTTGCCTTTGACCAGGTCATACATCAACTCTCTTGCCCGATGAAGTTGCGCCTTCACCGTGCCGAGAGGAGCATCTATTTCCTTGGCAATTTCGTCATAAGATAGTTCGTTGAAATAACGCAATTTCACAAGGCGTTGGTATTTTGGGGGCAGGCGGGTAACAAACATCCTTACCAGTTCAATTTTTTGAGCGTTGATGGCTTCTTCCTGCGGATCAGGATTACGATCAAGCACATCGATATTTACCGCGTCGCCATTATCATCCTTATAGGATGTATTGAGGCTAAATGTATCGAGCTTCTTTTTTCGAATAAAGTCGATGGAATTGTTGGTGGCAATCCGAAAAAGCCAGGTGCTGAAAGTAAAGTCCTTCTTGAATTTATGCAAATTTTTAAAGGCTTTGGCAAAAGCTTCTATCGTAAGATCCTCGGCATCGTCCACATTCCTGACCATTTTTAGGATCATGTGGTATACCGGCTTTTTATATCTCTTCATCAGGTCTGCATAAGCCTGCTCATTGCCATGTTCTGTAGCCAGGTCAATGAGCTTAAAATCCTCTAATGCTTTTTGTGAAAATTGTTTATTTAACTCCATTTAATGTTTTTTGAGAAAAAAGCTGTAAAACCTGAAAAGAGGTAATAAAAGATAAAACAAAAATCCAGCACCGGTAACCAGATCAGCTTGAATTTATCCCCTAACTTTTTTAATGATAAACTGATGATAAGATATTGTATTGCTAATTTAAAAATTAAACCACCCAGCACAACGTAAGGTTCCTTTAAGACCAGGATAAGGACGACAAAAGTAATCCACATCAACAAATGAGATAACGTAAAAAAGGTTAATTTGATTTTATCGCCCGGTTTATAAAATTTACCTACCGATAGGTGCCTTCTCTTTTGGTGAATGTAAGTCTTCCAGGAGCTCTTTGGCACCGACCGGATTATGCTTTCTGCACCAATGCTGACTTTTGTATTCTTTTTTGTCGCATGTTGGTTTACAAATAAATCATCGTCTCCACCTGTAACCTTTGAGTGCCCTTTGAAACCTTTCATCTCCATAAAGAAAGACTTGCGGTACGCAAGGTTTCTTCCCACACCCATATAAGGACTGCCCGAAATGGCCGATGAGAGATATTGGATGGCCGTCAACAGGGTTTCATACCTGATGAAGACATTTAAAACACCCTTTTTCCGCTGATAGGGAGAATAGCCTAATACAAGCTGGGTTTTCTCGTCAAATTTCTTTGCCATTTCTTTGATCCAAACGTTGCTTGCCGGTCGACAATCAGCATCGGTCAACAGCAAAACATCATTCTTGGCAGTTTTTATACCCAGGTTCAATGCGTACTTTTTATTGTTAATATGCTCAGGAGTAGTCTCGATGGTAACAGTTTTTAGACGCGGTTCGTGTAATTTCTCTGCTTTGAGATAATCGGCAGTTTCATCAGTCGACCTGTCATTGACCACCATTACTTCAAATTCAGGATAGTCTTGCTGAAACAGTATAGGCAGCAATTTTTTCAGGTTCTCATATTCATTGTAGGCACTGATAAGCACCGTAACCGCTGGAAGCTCAGCAGCGTCCTGTGCCTTGTTTTTTGCAACTTTCGAAAAAGCGACGCCAGAGAAACTGAACAAATAATAGAAGATTTGGAGGAACAAGCTTAGGAGAAATATATAAAGGATAACGGTATAGAGAACTGGCCCTTCAGAAAAATTAAAATGTTCTAAATCTGATAGCTGAAGGGCATTCCACGTCAATTGTAAAAAGGCAAAATACATAAGAATGCGGTGAAAGTTCGGTAGTAGTATGGGCGGTAAAGATAAATTGAAATTTAAGAATAATATATTAATAATTAGGTATATTTTTGCAATCGGTATGCGAAAAACAGATTTTTACAAGGTGCTTGCATGTAAGAAAAGTAACCTGCACGTAAGAATCTTCTGATGAGTATGGCGCGAAAAACTGATTTTTAAATCTTGTTAAAATTGCATTGGGCGTAGCACTGTCAGAACAATAACGGAAATAAGAAGGAATGAAATTTGAACTGCTGCATAAAGATCAAAAAAGTAAAGCAAGAACTGGTAGAATATATACCGATCATGGGGAGATAAATACACCCATATTTATGCCTGTCGGAACAGCTGGCTCGGTAAAAGCTGTTCACCAACGTGAGCTTTCGGAGGATATTCAGGCGCAAATTATCTTAGGAAATACCTACCACTTATACCTGAGGCCTGGCCTTGATGTGTTACAGAAAGCTGGCGGCTTGCACGGCTTCAACGGGTGGAAACAACCCATATTAACCGACAGTGGTGGCTACCAGGTTTACTCACTTGCTGATACCCGGAAGATTAAAGAAGAAGGTGTTACCTTCAGGTCACATATAGATGGGTCGAAGCATATTTTTTCTCCCGAAAACGTCATGGATACCCAGCGAGTAATTGGCGCAGACATCATCATGGCTTTTGATGAATGCACGCCTTATCCATGCGATTATGGCTATGCCAGGGAATCGATGGAAATGACGCATCGCTGGCTCGCGCGTTGCTGCAAGCGGTTTGATGAAACAGAAGGATTGTATGGTTATAAGCAGGCGCTGTTTCCAATTGTACAGGGCAGCGTTTATCCCGATCTTCGAAAAAAGTCAGCCGAAGCTATTGCTTCTTTTGGCAGGGAAGGCAATGCAATCGGCGGCTTGTCGGTAGGTGAGCCTGCCGAGATGATGTATGAGATGACCGCGACAGTATGTGAAATTCTGCCTGAAGATAAACCCCGCTATTTGATGGGCGTGGGTACACCTGCCAATATTTTAGAATGTATCGCTTTAGGAATCGATATGTTCGACTGCGTAATGCCTACGAGAAATGCGCGTAATGGCATGCTTTTTACTACACAGGGCATTATCAATATCAGGAACGAAAAATGGAAAGATGACCTTTCACCGATCGACGAACATTTGGGTGGCTACACAAGCACAGCTTATTCCAAAGCCTATCTTAGGCATTTGATCATCAGCAAAGAAATACTTGGAGCACAAATTGCTAGTATCCATAATCTGACTTTTTATCTGCATCTGGTGAAACAAGCCAGGGAAAAAATTGAAGCGGGAACATTTAGCATGTGGAAAAACATTATGGTAGAGAAACTCATGCAAAGGATCTGATATTGAATGAAAATTCTTGATTTATACATACTTAAAAAATTTCTCAGCGCATTTTTCTTCGTCGTACTGATACTGGTGGCCATCATCTGTGTCATCGACTTTACGGAAAAAAACGATGATTTTATAAAGCACAATCTTGACGCTAGTCAGATCATGGGCTATTATATCACCTTTATTCCATTTATAGCCAACCTGATTACTCCTATTACTGTCTTTATAGCTACCGTTTTTGTTACTGCAAAACTTGCAGGGCACACAGAGATCGTGGCCATGCTCAGTAGCGGCATCAGTTTCCCACGGCTAATGGTTCCTTATATGATGGGAGCTATCATTATAGCTATTACCAGCTTTGTGCTTACTGGATGGATTATTCCAAATTCCAATAAAACCAGGATTCAGTTCGAAATGGACTATGTGAATAAGCCTTTTTATTTTTCGGAAAGGGATATACACATACAAGAAGGCCCTAATACCTACCTCTATATGCAGGACTACAATAATATGGCCAATGTGGGAAGTCGGTTTACGCTGGAGACTATAGAAAACAAGCAGCTTAAGGAGAAATTTTCGGCAAGAAAGATCGAATGGAATGAGGAGGAAAAGAAATGGATGGTGGAGAAATGGACCTTACGCACCATTGATGGCTTCAATGAAACGATTACGTCAGGTGAAAAAATGGATACCGTTTTAAATATTAACCCCTCCGATTTTGGGAATACCAAGTATCTCGAACAGGCGCTGACTCTTAATGAGCTCAATGACTACATTGAGCGTTTGCAGTCGCGTGGTTCCAGCAATGTAAAGCTATACCAGATCGAGAAGTACGCCCGGTATATGTCGCCTTTTGCAGCTATTATTCTAACCTTTATAGGGCTCACAGTTTCATCAAGGAAGACCAGAGGTGGCGCCGGCTTCCAAATAGCCCTTGGCTTCTTCATCGCTTTCATTTTCATCGTTTTCTATATATTAAGTAAGAATGTGGCGCAGTCGAGCAACATCAATCCTATCCTGGGCATATGGATACCCAATATTTTCTTTTCTCTGGTAGGGTTCATCATGTATAAGACAGTTCCGCGCTAATGGCCACGCTCAAAGATTATCTCCAGCTGCACTTTATTGTCTTGATCTGGGGATTTACCGCCATTATAGGACTACTAATCACCATACCATCGGTTGAAATCGTATTCTACCGCACTTTAATATCTTTTATTGCCCTAGGGATTTTACTTTACCTCAGAAAGCGAAATTTCCTTTTAGGTACCAGAGAGATTATCAAAATATCATCAACGGGCCTGTTGATTGCCGCCCACTGGATTTTATTTTTTGCGGCTGCGCGCGTCTCTACGGCATCTGTTTGCCTGGCAGGCATGGCCACCTGCACACTATGGACCAGTATTCTGGAACCAGTGATGACCCAAAGAAAAATCAAATATTTCGAGGTCATGTTAGGCCTCATCGTCATTGGCGGCTTATATGTTATCTTCACGTTCGAATTTAATCATGCGTTGGGACTATTTATGGCCATCGCTTCGGCCTTTTTATCTTCTCTGTTTACAGTCATCAATGGTAAGTTCTCAACCCGGCACAATCCCTACATGATTACCTTTTATGAGATGATCGGGGCGTGTATTGGCACAGTGGCTTTTTTCCCCGTGTACCTGAGGTATTTTGCTGGAGAAAACCAGTTGCAGTTGAGCCCTTCAGCCATGGACTGGCTTTATCTGGCCATCTTAGCGATCATATGCACTGTGTATGCTTACTCTATTTCTGTGGAGCTTATGAAGCGGATGTCGGCGTTTACCATCAACCTCACTGTAAACATGGAGCCGGTTTATGGAATCATCCTGGCGTACCTGATCTTCCGCGAAGCTGAAAAAATGACTTCAGGCTTTTATTTCGGCACATTAATCATTCTTTTATCAGTACTTGCCTACCCTATACTGAATAAGATTCATAAAAGAAGAAATTTAAAGGCGGATGTTGTGAAAAAAAGCATATAGCTTAAGAAGCGGAGATACACGGTCGTAAAGACGCCGCGAACATCGGCGAACTTAAAATTCTTGAACGCTTCCAGGAAAACTGAGGATTATAGACTACAGGAAGCCACTCCAAACGGTGTAATCCTTTGGAAACAAATGCTCCAGCTTTACCTTCCCGTCGAATATACCATAAATGGTTGACCCCGATCCTGTCATGGCAGTATACTCGGCACCCGCACCATAAAGACTATCCTTGCATTGACGCAAGGTCGGATACCTTGTAAAAAGTGCTTGCTCAAAATCATTGGAGACCCGTGATTTCCAATGTGATAAAGGCATCGACTCCAGCACTTCCTGCAGGCGATAGGCTGCAGGTTTCGGTGAAAGGCTTCCATAAGCCTCGGCAGTACCGATGTGAATATTAGGAAAGATCATCACTATATATTTATCTGAGAGATCCAAATGCAACGGTTGAAGCGCTTCCCCTCTCCCCGTTGCCATGGCCGGTTGATTTAAAATAAAAAAAGTGCAATCGCTACCCAACGTGGCGGCATAGTGGCTTAGTCTATCTAAATCCAAATTGAGTTGAAAAACCTGATTGATGGCCTTAAGCGTAAAGGCCGCATCGCTGGAACCGCCACCCAAACCTGCACCAATCGGAATATTCTTATGCAAATGGATATGAACCGGAGGTAATTTGAAATCCCTGTTGAGCAATGCGTAAGCGCGCAAGCAAAGGTTATCTTCAACGTTTCCTGGAATCGGTAAACCCGAGCATGAAAATCGAAGCGTCTTTTCCTCAATGACTTCGATAATGTCTATCCACGGTACAGGATAAAAACAGGAGATAAGCTCATGAAAACCATCGGCTCTTTTGCCGGTAACCTGTAAGCCGATATTGATTTTAGCATTAGGGAAGTATACCATGTCGATCTTCTGATGCAGCGTAACTGAAGGAATTACAAAGGGCAATTATCGTTTCTGATAAGTGCCCCGTGAAAGTATGATTTAGGAATTTTATTTTGTCAGCTGTGCAACCAGATCTTCCGAAATGCCAGACGAAGAGAACCCGCCATCGTGCATCAAATTTTGCATCGTAACCATGCGGGTGTAATCCGAAAATAACGAAACGACATAATTAGCACAGTCTTCCGCACTAGCATTGCCCAGTGGCGACATCTTTTCTGCGTAGTCAAAAAATACATCAAATCCACCTACACCAGTACCAGCGGTTGTTTTGGTTGGTGACTGCGAAATTGTGTTTACCCTTACATTTTTGCTTTTCCCAAACCTGTAACCATAGCTTCTGGCAATAGACTCCAATACAGCTTTTGCTTGTGCCATATCTGAGTAATCCGGAAAGTTTCGCTGCGCCGCGATATATGACAAGGCCAATATGGAGCCCCACTCATTCATAGCATCTGCTTTTTCTGCCGTCTGCATTACTTTATGAAAAGACAGTGCGGAGATATCCAGCGTCTTCAGGAACCAATCGTAATTCAGGTCGCCGTAAGATTTACCTTTTCGAACATTTGGACTCATGCCTATCGAATGGAGGACAAAATCCAGTTTGCCTCCCAAAACGTCCATCGATTCCTGAAAAAGTTTCTCCAGGTCTTCTATGGAAGTGGCATCGGCTGGTATTACTTTCGCATCGCAAAGTTCAGCAAGTTTGTTGATTTCTCCCATACGCAGTGCGATTGGGGCATTGGTTAAGGTAAATATTGCCCCTTCTTCCCTGGCTTTTAAAGCTACTTTCCAGGCGATAGATTTCTCATCTAAAGCGCCAAATATTATTCCTTTTTTTCCTTTTAGTATTTGATGGGTCATGTTCTTTTTTAATAGGTGATAAAGGTCATAAAGTTATAAAAAAAAATGAAACCAACTCCTTTGTGTTTTAAGTGACATTATCAGATCGAAATAAAAATAAACTGTTGCTAAAATAGTTAGTTAATTGCTAATATTATAAACAAATTGTTATATTTATACCCATAAATTACTTAAAACATGATCCAGATTCAGGAAAAGCTACAAATTTTAGCAGACGCGGCTAAGTATGACGTTTCCTGTTCTTCCAGCGGAAGTAAGCGGAAGAATGATGGCAGGGGACTTGGCGATGCCACGGGAATGGGGATATGTCATTCTTATACAGAAGATGGCCGCTGCGTTTCACTTCTTAAAATCCTACTGACCAACCACTGTATTTTTGACTGCGCATACTGTGTAAGCCGTAAGAGCAACGACATCAAAAGGGCGGCTTTTACCGTCGATGAAGTCATTGACCTAACCACCAATTTTTATCGCAGAAATTATATCGAGGGTCTTTTTTTAAGTTCAGGGATCTTTAAGAATCCGGATTACACGATGGAGAGGCTTGTAAGAATTGCCAAAAAGCTGCGCCAAGAGCATCGATTTAATGGTTATATACACTTGAAGTCGATTCCTGGTGCCAGCGATGAATTGATGCATGAAGCAGGTTTATATGCTGATCGACTAAGTGTAAATATTGAGCTACCGACCGATGAAGGGTTTAGGCTTCTGGCACCAGAAAAGAGCCATGCCCAAATCATGCAGCCTATGCGGTATATTACCAAAGCGATACAAGAAAATAAAGAGGAGAAAAAACTTTTCAAGAAACTGCCCTTGTTTGCTCCAGCAGGCCAAAGTACGCAGATGGTAGTTGGAGCGACGCCAGAAAGTGATTTTCAAATTATTCATATTGCAAACCACCTTTACAAAAACTACCGCCTGAAAAGGGTCTACTACTCTGGCTATATTCCTATCAGCAGCGACGCGCGGTTGCCTGCGTTGCATACTCCGCCACCGTTACTGCGTGAAAACCGACTATATCAGGCCGACTGGCTAATGCGGTTTTATGGATTTGCTGCTCATGAGATTGCCGACCCCATGCATCCGTACCTGGACCAGGAAGTCGATCCTAAGCTAGCTTGGGCGTTACGTAACCTGCACTTTTTCCCTATCGATATCAACAAAGCCGACTACGAGATCATCCTGAGAATACCCGGCATAGGGGTAAAATCTGCACAAAAGATTGTATCTGCCAGAAAGTTTACTTTTCTCCAGCCTGACCACCTAAGAAAAATTGGAGTAGTCTACAGCCGAGCTAAATATTTTATGCATTGCGGTGGTAAAAACCAGTTGATTCATGATTTTACTGCCGATAAAATAAAAGCCCTGGTGCTGGGTGGTAATCACAGCAAATACAAAGTAAAACAGACGCAAGAGCAACTAACCCTCTTTTAATTTTACCTGCTTCATCTAGACCAATTTTAAAGAAAAGGCTTTGTTAACAACCTACATCTATGACGGCAGCTTTGAAGGATTTCTTTCTGCTGTTTTTACTTATTTTGAACGGAGACCGAAACAGGTTCAGATCGTTCAGGAAAAAAGATATCAACCTGACGCCTTTGCCGGAGTACTGACCGTTACCTCCGACGAAAATCAGGCAGAACGCGTATGGCGGGGACTAAAGAAAAAAATGTCGTCCCAGGGTTTGTCTACCATCTACTCGTGTTATCTCTCAGAGTTACCTTGTTTTGAACATATCCTATTGAACTGCATCATCCGGATTTTCGAAGATAAAAGACGCGTAGAAGCTGATTTTAGCTGCACTTTTATGCTTCAACTCTCACAAATTGCCAGAAAGGTGGGCAGGGAAAAGCACCGGTTTGAAGCTTTTGTACGCTTTGAGAAACAGGCTAATGGATTATTCTATGCTGGCATAGAACCGGACTTTAATGTGCTGCCGCTGATTGCCCCTCATTTTACAAGACGGTATGCCGACCAACCGTGGCTGATCTTTGACATAAGGCGTAGCTATGGTATTCACTACGACTTACAGTCGGTCCAGGAGGTTCATATCGCAGAATCGAAAAATAGAGGGAATAGTAGCGCGAAAATAAGTTATGATGATAAAGAAGCACAGTATCAGCTCCTATGGCAGGATTACTTCAGGCATGTAAATATTCCGCAGCGAAAAAACATGAAGCTTCACCGGCAACATGTCCCTCTAAGGTATGTTAAAAACATGGCCGAAATAGTGAATATCTGATAGACTTTTGAAGAAGTGAAGCTTACGTATACGAATGGAACTGCCACGGAAATTCTCCTTAAGCGCCTTTATCCAATGATACACTGTCACCAATTTTTATCTCTCCGTTGTCTAAAGCAATTAGATTTTGCCCAAACAGCACCTTATGCTCCTGCGTTCTGTAGCTGGCGAGTGTTCGTAGGGGCTCTTTACTTTTTATAGCCGAATCCTGGTCTATGGTTGTCACCACACACCTGGCACATGGCTTTGTTGCTTTAAATGGTACTCTATTGATGGTAAAGTACTGCCAGCCATCTTCGGCATATGGCTCGGTGCCACTAATGACAATATTGGGTCTAAATCTATCCATGGGAACAGGAATTTCAAGACGGCTATTCAGGTCGTCTAACGACGCCTGGGATATGAGAAGGTATGGATGTGCGTCGGCAAAACTTACAGATTCATCATGAACTGCATACTTCTTTTTAATAAGTCTTTTTGTAGTAGCTGGCATCACAACCAAATCTAATTTTGCTTCCAGCATGTCGCTAAACCATTCGCTATATTTTTTGCCGACAAGCTGTGCAACGACATTGTCTTCCCATATTTCTACCGGTAGTCGCTCACTACTTTCAGGTTCGTAAGGGACAGTGAGCGATTGTTCAGGAAAATTTTTATGGTATATTGTCAGCCCCTCGGGTTTTAAATCAACCTGCAACAATGCCATCTGATGAACAACCCTTTGGGTATAAAATATCTGCCGCGTATCAACAAGCATCCACCTTCGATCGAACCGGAGACCTTTTTCTTCAACATAAGCATGCTTTACCCTAACGCCACCTAACGATTTAATTGGATAGATATAAATGTCCTGAACCTCCATTTGAAATTTGATTTGATGGATTAGTTATGTTGAGAATTACCCGAAAAATAGCTATAAAATTACCATTCAAAAAATATAGGGAACAAAATGGGAGTTAGATGTTAATAAATACATAATTAAGTATAAATTGATTGCTTTATATGGTTACTTGCAATTTTATTGACAACAGCTGCATTTTCTAAAAGCTTAACTCTTTTCTGGCTTTTAATCAGGTTTAATTTTATGCCGAAAAACAGGAGGATGATTGTTACCATAAATGAATTGATTACCTTAAATAAAGTTCTTTACCAGCTCGATTGAAATATTGGTTT
>LXQK01000163.1:5526-9650 GCA_001683905.1 Marivirga sp. ANT-B6 | reverse complement strand
AATATTGGTTTCGAAAACCATGATACTTTGCAAGATTCCTCTCAGAAAGAAGATTAAAGATGAAAGAAAAAACAAAATCAAAATTTTTTTTATCAAAAAAAATTGACAAGGTTTTTATTAAGCTCAATGACATATGGTTATTTGTCTTCCGCTTTTTTAAAGAAGTATTTGTCCCTCCTTATGAGTTTAAAGAAATCGTAAATCAATGTTTTGAGCTTGGGGTAAGGTCCCTCCCATTGATATCGCTGACGGGTTTTATTATCGGAATTGTTTTTACCAATCAATCACGTCCATCTTTGGAAAGCTTTGGTGCCACATCATGGCTACCCGCTTTGATGTCTATTGCTATTATCCGCGCAATGGCGCCCCTGGTGACTGCTTTGATAGCTTCCGGTAGGGTGGCCTCTAAGATTGGGGCAGAAATAGGCTCCATGAAGGTTTCCGAGCAAATTGAAGCCTTAGAAGTATCAGCAATCAACCCCTTTAAATACCTTGTCGTGAGCCGAATAGTAGCCACGACGTTGATGGTACCGGCCCTGACCCTATACACCGCCCTTGTTGCTTTGCTTGGGGCGTTTGTGAATGTTTACCAATTTGAAGGAACCAGTTTTACGTCCTTCTTTGTGCAGGTCTTTGAAGCCATTACTTTTCTCGACGTTTTCTCATCCGTTATAAAATCATTTATTTTTGGCTTTACAATTGGCGTAGTTGGCTGCTATAAAGGATATACATCCTCAAGAGGTACCGAAGGAGTTGGTAAGGCAGCAAATACGTCGGTGGTCACAGCGATGTTCTTAATATTTATCGAGGAGCTATTATCACTTCAGATAATTAATGCGTTGAGGATTGTAGACTAAGGTGAGAAAAAGTAACCGAAGGCCCATATGAAAAGAAATAATGACAACATAAAATACGATTCGAAGGTTATCTCCATACGAAACCTTAAGAAAGCCTTCGATGATTTTGAGGTATTAAAAGGCGTAGATGTTGACCTGTACCAAGGCGAAAATCTGGTCGTTCTGGGTAGATCAGGTACGGGAAAGTCAGTTTTAATTAAAATTATCTCCGGACTTTTAAGGGCTGATGAGGGTACTGTTAATGTCCTGGGTCAGGAAATAACCAATATCACCATTAAAAATCTTGACCGGTTGCGATTGAAAATTGGTTTTTCTTTTCAAAATAGCGCGCTCTACGATAGCATGACAGTAAAGGAGAATTTGGAATTTCCATTAAGACGCCATGTCAAAAATTTAAGTACGAAGGAAGTAAATCAGAATATCGAAATGATCCTTGAGGCCGTTGGTCTTTCGCAAGCGATTAATCAAATGCCCTCTGAACTTTCGGGCGGACAACGGAAGCGAATAGGTATCGCCCGGACATTGATTTTAAAGCCAGAGATAATGCTTTATGATGAGCCCACGGCAGGACTAGACCCGATTACCTGTATCGATATCAATAATTTAATCAATGAGGTGCAGGAACGTTTTCACACCTCAGCTATTATTATCACACACGATCTCACGTGTGCTAAAGCTACGGGAGACCGGGTAGTGATGTTGTTGGACGGCAGGTTTAAATATGAAGGAACATTTGAAGATGTCTTTAAACAAACCGATGATGAGATGGTCCAACGCTTTCATGACTATAATTTTATTGAATAAGTAACCTTAAACAAAGTATATCAAACCCTTTGGGCAAAAATAAATAAGAATGAAAGCAGCAGAAAATAAACGTGCAGTAATCGTTGGGATCTTTGTACTGATTGCCATTGCGATATTAGTTACAGGAATTTTTACCTTAGGCGGACAGCAAAAAAGGTTCGAGAAGACCTTTTTAATTACAGCAATCTTTGACGATGTTGGTGGACTTCGCAAGGGAAATAACGTCTGGTTTTCCGGCGTTAAGATTGGTACGGTAAGAAATATTGAATTCTATGGCGAGTCGCAGGTTTTGGTAACGATGCGGATTGAACAGGATGTTCAGAGATACATCAAAAAAGATTCAAAAGTTAAGTTAAGCTCTGAAAGCTTAATAGGGAATAAAATCCTCGTCATCGTAGAGGGTAGCCCTGATGCACCAATTGCTGAATCAGGTGATCTGCTACCGTCCATTGTTCCGCTGAATACCGAAGATATGATGGTGACCTTGCAGAAAAATAACGATAATCTGGTAGGTATCACCAGTAATGTCAAAGAATTATCAGCAAGACTACTTGAAGGCGAGGGTACCGTTGGTGCACTATTGGGTGATACTGTCATGGCAGACAATTTCAGAAGTGCTATCGCTAATTTAGACCAGGTATCTGAAAATACAGTACGAGCATCCGGCGCGCTGCAAAACTTTACCGCTAAGTTGAATACTGAAGGTGGCCTTGCCAATGAACTGCTAACCGATACGATGGTATTTAGCCAGCTCAAAACTGCAGTAACCCAGTTGCAGCAAACGACCAAATCCGCAGCTAATATTACGGAAAACCTCAACGAAGCAACACAAAAACTCAATACTAGTGATAATGGCATTGGCATTCTTCTCAATGATGAAAAATTTGGGAATCAATTAAAAAATACCATGGGTAATCTGGAAACCAGTACTGAAAAGCTTGATGAAAATATGGAAGCCCTTCAGCATAACATCCTGTTCCGTGGATTTTTCCGAAGAAAAGCGCGTCAGGAGGCCAAAGGAAATTGATAAATGCCTATGTCAAATGACTATAGCTTCGACATGTAAGTTTTAAAACATAATTCATAAAATACAGACTTGGTTTTCTCCGTAAAATAGAGATATAAGGTTTATATTTGTAAGCGATTTGCCAGACGATTGCAGTTCATTATTTAGTCTATCATGTTTAAAAATAACAACCATTTATTTTTATTTGGCATACATGCCTTTCTTGCTTTCCTTTTTGTATTGTCATCAACTATAGCCTATATATTTGGCATTTTAATTCTAGCTGGCGGTCTTTTCTATATCATCAACCAAAGAAACAGAAACGACGAGGCAGCTTTGCTCGCTGGTTATATGGTTGGTTTAGAGGTCGTTTTAAGGATTGCAAAGGCAAGTCTATCCTATGAAATGGGGAAATATGCTGTAATTATTTTTCTCCTTACAGGGCTTTTTGTTGAAACAAAAAAAACGTACCTCCCCAGGCAATTTCTATTATTTATCATCCTGCTTTTACCTGCATTAACCATCATTGATTACGACTCGTTTGTCGAAGGGAGAAAGGCTGTTCTTTTTAATTTATCCGGGCCTTTATCACTTGGCATATCTGCGTTATATTTCTACCAAAGAAGTTTCTCCCAGAAGTTGGTAAAAAACCTTTTGTTATCGCTGATATTGCCCATATTTACACTGAGTATTGTACTGTTTTTTTTGACGCCTGATTTTAGCGAAGTTCAATTCGGCACAACTTCAAATTCAGAATTATCCGGCGGATTCGGTCCGAACCAGGTTTCTACAATACTAGGCTTAGGCGTATTTTTAGTAGGGTTGGCTTTTATCTCTAATATCAACCTTACAGGGCTAAAAATAGTAGATATAGGCATATTCCTGTTTTTGATCCTTCGCGGATTACTTACTTTCTCAAGAGGTGGTATATTTACTGCTTTACTAGCCCTGGTTGCTGCCTTTGTCGTTAAACTATTTTATAACAATAACAAGAAAGTACTGACCCAGGTAATCGTCGGTACGATTGTAATTGCGATAGCGGGTTTCTTCGTATGGAGTTACACCAACAAACTTACCGGAGGGGTACTGGAGATGCGCTATGCTGGTAGAAGTATCAATGACCCGAATAAAGTAAATTTTACGGCGGGTAGATTGGAATTAATCGCGTTGGAAATGGAGGCATTTACGGAAAATCCGGTGCTTGGCGTTGGTGTAGGCATGGGTAAAAGCTTCCGTGTACAACATGGCGGGCGAGATCTGGCTGCACATACCGAATATACCAGGTTGCTCGGCGAGCATGGCATCTATGGGCTTATCGCATTATTAATCATATTGCTTAGCCCATTATTTTACTTTTTTAAAGTAAATGCTGAAAATAAATTCTTTATTATAGGCTTTATCATCGTTAGCCTTCTGACAATGTTCCATGCTGCCATGCGGCTTGCTATGCCCGGTTT
>LXQK01000163.1:0-5386 GCA_001683905.1 Marivirga sp. ANT-B6 | reverse complement strand
ACACATCTGTTAGGCCCGATCTGCACACCTAAAGCAAAGGATTTCTGCTTTAAAAATCCTCTTCCTTCTTCAAAGGGCTCGCTATCGGTTAGAAATCAGTTCAAGAAGATCTTCATCTTCCACCATACGTTTTTGGTCAGCGAGACAAAGAAAACGATCATAGATCCCATCCATTTGATTTTTGTCGAAGCTAAAACCCAAATTTTCTATACGGTGGCGTAGCGCTGCGCGGCCGCTCCTGGCAGTGAGAAGAATCGAGGAAACCGGAATTCCCACGTCCAATGGATTGATAATTTCATAATTTTCAGGATGCTTCAAAAATCCATCCTGGTGTATTCCGGAGGAATGAGCAAAAGCATTACTGCCCACGATAGCTTTATTAGCCTGTACTGGCATGTTCATTAATTGAGCAATCCTTTGGCTTAAAGGAAATATCTTGGTGGTATCGAGGCCAGAGTCCATATGTAAGTCTTTATGAACCTTTAGGATCATAGCAATCTCTTCCAGAGAGGTGTTTCCAGCTCTCTCCCCTATGCCGTTCATTGTCACCTCCACCTGGCGGGCGCCATTCATAATTCCTGCCAGCGTGTTGGCAGTAGCCATCCCAAGATCGTTGTGGCAGTGCACAGCAATGGTCACCTTATCGATGCCTTTCACATTTTCATAAAGGTATTTGATAATATCGCCATACCCGCCAGGCAAGCAATAGCCCGTAGTGTCGGGTATGTTCACCACCGTAGCACCAGCTTTAATGACAGCCTCCACCATGGTAGCCAGAAATTGTTTGTCGGCTCGTCCTGCATCTTCAGCATAAAACTCAATATCCTCTACCAACGTTTTGCCATATTCGACGGCCCAAACGGCTTGTTCCAGCACTTTTTCACGCGTACTGAAAAACTTTTTCGCAATATGAACATCCGAAGCTCCTATTCCAAGATGAATTCGCTTGTTTTTCGCCGGCTTTAGCGCCTCAGCAGCACAATCGATATCTTCTTTTTTTGCCCTCGACAGCGCACAAATAGTGGCTCGTTGCAAGGTTTTTGCAATTTCCTGCACAGATTTAAAATCGCCAGGGCTGGAAATTGGAAAACCGCTTTCTATTACATCCACACCCATTTCTTCAAGGGACAAGGCTATCTCAATCTTTTCACTCGTACATAGCTGGCAGCCTGGTACTTGTTCCCCATCCCGGAGTGTGGTGTCGAAAATCTGGATTTTTTCTTGCATGTTTTAAGATTTAATAGCGTAGGAATGAATATTTTTTAAGACCTGCTCCCCCATGGCGTCGGTGCCAAGCAAATGAGCAGGATCGGTTGTACTTTCTGCAATATCACGCGTCCGATAGCCTTGTTTTAGAACCTGCTCCACCGCACTAATGACAGCTTGCGCTTCGGCCTGTAAACCAAATGAGATATCGAGCATCAGGCCAACGGAAAGGATGGTCGCCAACGGATTGGCAACCCCCTTTCCTGAAATATCGTGAGCAGCACCATGGATGGGTTCATACAGGCCGTATTTATCTCCAACAGAGGCGGACGCCAGCATGCCCATTGAGCCTGCTATCTGTGATGCCTCATCCGTAAGGATATCACCAAAAAGATTACCCGTTACCACCACGTCAAAGTCTCTAGGGGCCTTAATCAGTTTCATGGCAGCAGCATCAATGAATATATGCTCCGTCTCTACCTCTGGATATGACAATGCTACTTCTTTCACCACTTCACGCCATAGCCTTGAGCTCTCCAACACGTTGGCTTTGTCAACCGAGGTTACTTTTTTGCGCCGATTCATAGCCGCCTGATATGCCTTATGGGCAATCCTTTCCACCTCGTATTTAGCATATATCATGGTATCCAGCGCCACAGTGCCATTTTCTCTTCGCTCCCTCGGCTCGCCGAAATAAACATCACCTGTGAGCTCCCTAAAAAATAAAATATCTGCACCCCTTAGAACTTCTTCCTTGATGCTTGAGGCATGTACCAGCTCATCAAAAAGCTTGATAGGCCTCAGGTTCGCATACAACCCCAACTCTTTTCTGATCTTAAGTAGTCCCATTTCCGGCCGCACCGCCAAAGATGGGTCCATGTCATAGGATGGATGCCCTACTGCGCCCAGTAAAATGGCTGACGATGCCTTGGCTTTGGCGAGCGTTTCGTCTGGTAAGGCATTGCCATGGGCTAATATTGACGCATGACCAATCAAGCCCTCGTCGAATGTAAAATGATAACCTCCCTCTTGCCCGATCTTTTTCAAAACCGCAACACCCCATTGGGTTACCTCCTGCCCTATACCATCACCTGGCAATACCAATATCTTCTTTTCCTTCACTTTATAATCGTATTTTATTGATGAATAATTTCGGCACTTTTCCTTTAATACTCAGTTTGCTGTAGCCATTTTACCTGTCGATAAATAGCCTGACTTATCCTGGTCTTCGAAATCCCTGATCTTTTCCTTCATGCTCAGCAGATAATCAATATCATCATATCCATGCAGAAGACATGCTTTTTTATAGGTATTGATATCAAAACCATCAGAAGACCCATCCGGTAAAGAAACCGTTTGACTCTCCAGATTAACCGTTATTTTAACCTGTGCATCAGCTTTCACCTGCACCCATATCTTTTCAAGAAAATATTCTGAAACCTGGACGGGCAGCAAAAAATTGTTCAGTGCATTATTTTTGAAGATATCGGCAAAAAAGCTTGAAATTACCACGCGGAAGCCATGGTCGCGAATGGCCCACGCCGCATGTTCACGACTCGACCCACATCCAAAATTTTTTCCTGCCACCAAAATTTCCCCCTGATGCTGACCATCGTTCAACACAAAGTCTGGTTTTTCTTTTCCCTGGCTATCATAGCGCCAGTCTCTGAAAAGATTTTCTCCAAAACCCTCTCTTGTGGTCGCCTTCAAAAACCTGGCTGGGATAATTTGATCTGTATCTATATTTTCAATGGGCAGCGGAACACATGTGCTTACCAGGGTAGTAAATTTTTTATCGCTCATTTCTTTTAAATCACATTTACATAAAATCTCTCACATCAGAAACACGACCTGTAATGGCCGCTGCTGCCGCAGATAGCGGACTTGCTAAAAACGTCCTCGCACCAGGCCCCTGTCTACCTTCAAAATTTCTATTGGAAGTGGATATGCAATACATGCCCGCTGGGACCTTGTCCTCGTTCATGCCCAAACAGGCAGAACAGCCTGGATTTCGTAAATCAAAACCCGCGTCAATGAAAATCCTGTCCAGTCCTTCTTTTATAGCTTGCTTTTCAACTTGCTTCGATCCCGGAATCACTAGTACCTCAACGCCTTCCGCTTTTTTCTTTCCTTTTACAAAATCTGCCACAAGCCGCAAATCTTCAATGCGCGCATTGGTGCAGCTACCGATAAAGACATAATCCAGCTTTTTACCTAACAGTGCATGGCCAGGTTCCAAATCCATGTATTTCAGTGAATTGATGAAAGAGCTGTGTTCTTTCTCATTTTTCAGGTCACTTAAAGTAGGGATTTGGCCATCAATTTTAATGCCCATGCCTGGGTTCGTGCCGTAAGTGATCATAGGCGAAATATCATCAGCATCGAAGTATAGCACTGCATCATACTCAGCACCCTCATCCGATTGAAGCGTTTTCCAATAGGCTTTAGCCTGCTCGAGGGCTTCGCCTTTTGGAGCAAACTGTCTATCCTGGGCGATGTATTCGAAGGTGATTTCGTCCGGGGCTATTAACCCACCACGCGCACCCATTTCAATACTCATATTACAGATGGTCATGCGGGCTTCCATAGAAAGTGCGCGAATGGTCGAACCAGTGTACTCTACAAAATAGCCGTTGCCACCACTTGATGAGATTTGCGCAATGATATATAGGATGATATCTTTTGAAAGTACGCCCTTTCCAAGGGTACCACTGATCTCAATCTTCATTCTTTTTGGCTTGTACTGTAGCATACACTGTGTAGCAAGCACTTGCTCTACCTCAGAGGTACCAATACCAAAAGCAATTGCCCCAAACGCACCATGTGTAGAGGTATGGCTATCGCCACAAACGATGGTCATACCTGGTAATGTAAGTCCCAACTCCGGACCAATAATATGGACAATCCCCTGGAATGGATGGTTAAGATCATACAGTTCTACGCCATATTCCTTACAATTTTTTGTAAGGGTATCGACTTGAAATCTTGACAGCACATCTTTGATCGGGAGATGCTGGTCTTTTGTCGGCACATTGTGATCTGCTGTAGCAAGTGTTTTTTTGGTGTTAAACACGGGTATTCCTCGCTTTTTTAAGCCATTAAAGGCCTGCGGGCTCGTAACCTCATGGATAAAGTGCCTGTCGATATATAGAATGTCAGGATGCCCCTCCTGACGGTGTACCACATGTTTTTCCCAAATTTTATCAAATAGCGTTTTCTTGCTCATTTTCCGTCTTTAATGCATTTTTAACGTTAACTGACTTAATTATTGGGCCTCAAACTTCTAACCTGCACCCCGGCTTGCCACATTTCAGACTCACGCAGTTCTTTCAATTCTGCCTCCAGTTTTACCCTGTAATCTGGCTGGCTATTGAGCTTAATGGTGCGCTCTGCTTCCTTGCCAGAAGCTACACTATCATACAGTTCTTCAAAAACTGGCGCTACAGCATCACGGAATTTGTGCCTCCAATCGAGTGCGCCACGTTGCGCTGTAGTAGAGCAATTGGCATACATCCAGTCCATACCGTTTTCGGCTACCAAAGGCATCAAACTTTGGGTAAGCTCTTCTACGGTTTCATTAAAGGCTTCCGACGGAGAATGACCCTTCTTTCGTAGTACATTGTACTGTGCTTCAAAAATTCCTTGAATAGCACCCATCAATGTACCTCTTTCGCCAGTGAGATCGCTGTAAACTTCTTTTCTGAAATCAGTTTCAAACAGATACCCTGACCCTACCCCGATACCCATAGCTATTACCTTTTCGCGTGCTTTACCAGTATAATCCTGGTAAACCGCAAAAGAAGAGTTTAAGCCCTTCCCTGCTTGAAACAGACGGCGCAGACTAGTTCCGGAGCCTTTCGGCGCCACCAATACCACATCTACTTCCTTAGGAGGAATAATACTTGTTTGATCTTTGTAGGTAATACCGAAACCATGTGAAAAATATAAGGTCTTCCCTGGCGTCAGATGCTTTTCTACAGTAGGCCATAGTGCAATCTGTCCCGCATCAGATAGCAAGTAACAGATAATGGTGCCCTTGGCGAGCGCGTCTTCTATTGTAAATAAGGTCTTTCCTTCCTCGAAACCGTCCTCCAAGGCTTTATCCCATGATTTTGATGGCTTTCGCTGTCCCACAATCACGTTAAAACCGTTGTCTTTCATATTTAGTGCCTGTCCTGTA
>LXQK01000162.1:26297-30233 GCA_001683905.1 Marivirga sp. ANT-B6 | reverse complement strand
TAAGAAAACCAGATTCTGTTAGGCAATTAATTGCCGAACAACCAAGTCCTGACGAAAACGAAACAGCACACAAGCAAGCTGACCTTACACAATTAATTGTGGAAGGTCCTAAGCCTGACGAAAACGAAACAGCACACAAGCGTCTGAGATTCGTCAATTAATTGACGAATCTAAAAAGAATTACAACATTGATCTAAACTAGCCGAAAGCTTCAACTAGATATTCTCTAGCTTGTGACAATTTATTGTCACAACCTAAAAATGAACACGAAATTAATGGTGGTAAATCTGTTACACAACTAATTGTGGAACATAATCCTGCTTCAATTTCACTATGCAGTTTACTTGACAAAAGTATAAAAACCGCGTTTAAAGGTGTTTAAAGGGGCATTTCGTGATTCCAACAGGAATCGAACCTGTAACCTACTGCTTAGAAGGCAGTTGCTCTATCCAGTTGAGCTATGGAACCGTCAAAACTGATCTTCTTTGCTGAAAATCGAGATGCAAAGAAATAAAAATTTATCTATACCGCAAAAATTTATCTAAGAATAGTTGGTTTATTTTAAATTCCCGGTGTTTCACTTTCCTTTTTATCTGGATCAGTATTTCGGGGTGCCTTCCTTGGAACGATATGGCGCCGGCACACTGCTGCGTTCAGCCGTGCTCAGGGCGGGAGAGTCAGGCAGGCAGTCTATGTGGTGCTGCAGCATCGTCGAAGATCAGGCTCATTTTGCCGCATACAACTACGCAGCATGATCCCTGTTTTGTGGAAAAAGCCGCTGAACATGTCTATCATAAATCAATGGGCTATTACCTGGTAATTCATATATTGCCTTTAATATTAGTATAAACATCGCTTATAACTCTAAAAGAAGCATTGATGGGTGGTCACTTTTATAAGTTTTCGCCAATCCGTATCTTTGCTGCCTTTAATGCATGGAACAAACCCTACCCTCTCCTATTCTTTCCAATAGCAGGATCAGGATCGCTGTAAGCGCGCTCTTTTTTCTTAGTGGTCTATGCTTTTCCAGCTGGGCATCGCGCATCCCTGATATCAAGGAGCGCCTGCAGATGTCGGATGGGGCCCTGGGGCTTCTGTTGCTGGGGATGCCCCTGGGCACCTTGCTCTCCTTACCCATTTCCGGCTACCTGGTCGATCGCTATGGCAGCAAATCGATTATTATCATAGGCACTTTGCTATACGCCTGCTTTTTGCCGCTGCTGGGCCTGGCACCCAATTTATATATGCTGGGGATAACGGTTGTGATCTTTGGGGTGGGCGGAAACTTCCTGAATATTTCTATGAACACCCAGGCAGCAGGAACAGAACAGCGATATGGCCGAACCATTATGGCATCGTTCCATGGCCTCTGGAGCCTGGCGGGTTTCACGGGGGCAGGTATCGGCGCCCTGATGATCGGTCTGCAAGTTAAACCGCTCTACCATTTCATAATCATCGGGGGCTTAGCACTGGTGATCCTTTTCTTTGCCTTAAAGTCGCTTTTACCAGACAACTCGCGGGCAAAAGCACAAAAATTTGTCTTACAAAAGCCGGAAAAAGCCCTGTTGCGAATCGGACTGATTGCCTTTTGTGGTATGATGTGCGAGGGCTGCATGTTCGATTGGAGTGGTGTCTACTTTAAGAATATCGTGATGGCAGAAAATGGAATGGTGGCGGCTGGTTTTACAGCATTTATGAGTACAATGGCCCTGGTGCGTTTTTTGTCCGACCGCATCACCAATAGCATCGGCACGCGAAAAATATTGATCTATAGCGGCATGCTGATTTTCATTGGGTTGCTCATTGCCATCCTCCTTCCATATCTGGTCCCCGCCATGATTGGTTTTTTTATAGTAGGTGCCGGCGTAGCTGCAGTCATTCCCCTGTCATTCAGCAGTGCTGGTAAGTCAAGACAATTTTCGCCGGGTGTAGCAATTGCTTTGGTCGCTACGATGGGCAGCTTCGGCTTTTTGTTGGGCCCTGCACTCATCGGTTTTATTGCCGAAGCGCTGAGCCTTAAAGTATCTTTCGCACTGATCGCGTTAATGGGGCTCACGATTTCGATGATTGCATTTTCAGGAAAACCAAGTCAGGAAAATACCGTCACAACATAAAAATAACTGCATAGTCTTTCAAAACCGTTAAAAAGAGTAATACTTTCCTGTGTGGTTTTGACAGCAATTCTGTAAACTGCGAAGATAATATACCTGGATTGTAGAAATTCACACAGACGATGAAAGCTGCCTCACTCAATGAGCTAAAAAAAGAACTAAAAACGCTGGATGCCGATCAACTGATGGAGCACATGCTCCGACTGATCCGGTATAAGAAAGAGAACAAAGAGTTGCTGTCGTACCTATTGTTCGAGGCCCAAGATGAGGTGGCTTACATTAATATGATCAAGCAGGATATGGATGAGCAATTTGACGCTTTTCAAACTAAAAACTTCTATCTATTGAAAAAAAGCCTGCGGAAGATATTACGCTATGTGAATAAAAGCATCAAATATTCCGGTAAAAAGCAAACGGAAGTGGCGCTGTTGATCTATTTCTGCAGGAAGATGAAAGCGACCACCAATGTATCGCGGGGAAATACAGTGATGGTAAATATGTATCAAATGCAGCTCAAGAAAATTGCCAAGGCATTGTCTACGCTCCACGAAGATTTACAAGCCGATTTTATCTATCTGATGGAGGACCTGTAGCCGACTTCACGATCCAATTTGATCGAGTGGTTTTCTGTTTCCTAAATGGTGGCGCTTAAAGTAAGTGGGGGTAAATCCGGTGATTTTTTTAAACTGGTTCGACAGGTGCTGTACACTGCTGTAGCCCGCTTTATAGGCAATTTCACTGAGTGAAAGTTCATCATAGACAATCAATTCCTTCACTTTTTCCAACCGCTGCAAAATGATATACCTTTCAATAGTAATTCCTTCGGTTGAAGAAAAAAGGGTGCTTAAATAGTGGTAGTCCAGTCCCACCTGGTCGGCTATAGCGGTAGAATAATTAACATGAGGTACAGACTCAGGGGCATGGTGAATCAAGGCGACCACTACATTCTTTATCTTTTCTATGGTCTTTATTTTTTTGTCATCGAGCAACTCAAATCCGTTGGCCTGCAGTACCTTTTGAATAACCTTATGATCTACCGGTGGATCCGGCATGGCTACCGATACCTCGCCCAGCCTGATGTGCTGCACCGTGATACCGAGCTTTTCCAGTTCCTGCTTTACTACCGTGATGCAGCGGTTACAGACCATGTTTTTGATATGTAGCATACCCTTATCCATTAATATTCATTTGCATCAAAAGCTGGTGTGGCACCTTTCTTTGATGCTACCAAAGAGCCTATTTTACAAGCTTTTGCCAAGCATAGGTCCATAGAGTTCCCTTTAAAATGATTGGCTAAAAACGTTGCTAAGAAAGCATCGCCGCTACCGATAGTATCTACTACCGCTACTTCATATCCAGGGTGTTCATAGTAGCTGCCATTGGCGAATACTGCCGCGCCATTTTCTCCGCGAGTCACAATCAGCATCTTGAAACTAAACATCTCCACCAAAGCTTGCATCATTTCTTTTTCGACCTGACGCTGACTATACCAACCCGCGATTTCCATCAATTCGTGATGATTCATCTTCACAATACTGGCTTTCTTTAGCAGCATTTCAACAGTTTCCTGGTTGTAAAATGGAGCCCTTAGATTGACATCAAAAACCTTTTCATCGGCATGGTCGAGTAGCTGTAACAACGTACCGCGGGTCGTTGCCGAGCGGGCGGCAAGGCTCCCGTAAATAAAAACATCGCTATCTTTTACCAGATTTTCCAATGCCTTTCTATATTGGATCTTGTCATACGCAACAGATTCTACAATGGCATAAGTCACCTCATTTTTATTGGATATATTAGCCTCTACAATACCCGAAGGATGAATTTC
>LXQK01000162.1:0-26199 GCA_001683905.1 Marivirga sp. ANT-B6 | reverse complement strand
TTCATCAGTTTGCACATACTGCGTGTCCAGATTTTTTTCCTTCAAAACCTCTATTAGCCCCCGGCCCAATGCATCGTTCCCTACCCTACTAATCACGTAGGGGGAAAAACCATTATATTGTAAATGAATAGCGACATTCATGGGTGCACCACCAGGCATCCGTCCATCAGGTAGCACATCCCAAAGCATTTCTCCAAAACATATTATTTTTTGCTCCATCATCACGTTCTACTAGGTCACTTTTTTCTCAATTTGTTCCAATGACGTCCCTTTGGTTTCGGGCATGATCTTCCACACAAACAAGAGCTGAAGTACCATCATCCCCGAGAAAAACAGGAAGGTATTGCCTGCGCCGAGCGTCTCTATTACATAGGGAAATATAAAGGCAACCAATGCCGCCATGATCCAGTGGGTAAAACTCCCCAAAGACTGTCCATAGGCCCGCACTTTATTTGGGAATATCTCCGATATAAATACCCATATTACAGCACCCTGCGAAAAGGCGAAAAAGGCTATATAGATAAAAAGATAAATTGGTACGGAATAACCTGTAAAGGCCTCCGTGTAAAAAGCATTGGCTACCAGCGCGAGGGTGATAATCAAGCCAAAAGAGCCAATAAGCATCAGCTTCCTACGCCCAAATCTGTCAATATAATAAAGCGCCAGCATGGTAAATATAAGGTTGACCAGCCCTATGCCTGCCGAGGATAGTAAGGCTGAGCTTTTACCCAGGCCCGTCATTTCGAAAATTCGTGGCGCATAGTAGATAATTGCATTAATACCAGACACCTGATTAAATATAGCAAAAGTCACGGCCAGCATAATTGGCGTGCTGTATCGTTTGGAAAAGAACGGTGTCTTTACTTTTTCGTCAATGGCTTCTTGTTTCGAACGTTTGATATCATCGATGATATGGTCTACGTTGCTACCACCATTGGCTAGCTGTAGTATAGTGCGTGCTTCTTCAACCATTCCACGCTTTAGGATAAGCCATCGGGGACTTTCAGGAACAAAGGTTAAAGCGGCTAAAAATGCCACAGCCGGTATGGCCTCTACCCCCAGCATCCAACGCCAGTCGTCATCGCTAATTCCTTCCAGCAGGTAATTAGAGAGAAAAGAAATCAGGATACCGAAAACAATATTAAATTGGAATAAAGCCACCAGTTTCCCACGAGAATCAGCAGGAGAAATTTCTGAAATATATAATGGAGCCGCTACAGATGATGCACCGACACCCAGGCCACCCAGAAAGCGGAAAGCCATAAATACGTACCAGTCTGTAGCCCATGCAGATCCGATGGCCGAGATAAGATAAAAGACACCAATCCAAATCAAGGTATTTTTTCTTCCGATTTTATCAGATGGGATACCTCCGAAAAGAGCGCCAATGACAGTACCGAATAAGGCAATTGAAATGGTTAGGCCATGTTGATAGGCTGACAAGCCCCACAGATCCTGAATATCTCTTTCAGCACCAGAGATTACTGCTGTGTCAAAGCCAAATAAAAAACCACCCAGCGCTACGACGATGGACCAGAAAAACACTTTATTAAATTTCATATATTGCTTTTTGCCACAATATATTATTTTTTAATAGATATGGAAAATATGTTTATTCTAATATGACGCTATTATATATTGAGAATTGGTAGGTTTACAGCAAAAAATTAGCCGCAGGCGCTGATTAAGACGAAATACACTACTATTCTGCTGGCACCTTATCTCCTTTTTTAGAAATTTCTATAAAAAATGTGGATCCTACATTTTCTTCGCTTTCAAACCAAATCTTCCCGTTATGCCATTCAACTATAGTTTTGATGATTGACATTCCAAGTCCGACGGAGGGCTCTCCTTTTACGCCGGGGCGACGCGCTTTGTTGAATTTTTCGAACAATCCTTCCTGCAATGATTTAGGGATGCCGATACCATTGTCCTGAACGGTAATTAAAATCGAATTTTCCTGCTCCGTAATAGTCGTAGAAATAATTCCTTTTTCATGGGTGAATTTGATGGCATTGGAGATCAAATTATTGATCACCTGTGAGAATTTAATTTCATCGATATACACATATAACTCGTCACTTGAAGAATTCAAATGAAACGTCTTGTCAATGTCTTGCTCAGAGTACTTGTATTGCTCTATGATTTCAAGGATAACTACCTTGATGTTAACGCGCGACTTTACCAGTTCCACCCCAGCAGACTCAAGGAACTCATGTTTCACAAAATCCCGGATTAATCGAATACTTCTTTCACAGGTCTTCGAGATAGAATCCAGGATAAAATCAGTAGTGGCGTTTTCTTTCCCTTTCCATTTTTTTGAAAGCACTGTAGTCAATCCCTGAATATTAGCAAGGGGTCCTGCCAGGTCGTGCGAAAGAATCTCAAGTACAGAGTTTTTTTTGGCCGCATATTTTTTTAGCACTTCATTATATGCCTTTCTTGCGGTAATGTCTTCCGCAAAGCCAGAGATTAAAACTTTGTCATCCACATTTGGCAAATAGTATGGCGTAAGACAGAGCCATCTGATTGCTTGATCAGGTAGCAGTAACCTGAATTCGATATCCTGCCTTTGCTCGCCATTCATAATTTCCTCATAGGCCTTATGCACATAGGTCACATCCTCAGGGTGTATGGCATTTAAAATATTTGCTGAATCGGTAAATAAAACTTCCTTGTTGGTCTGCAGTATACTTTCACAGGCATCATTTAAATATTCAAATACGCTCTTATCCACATTATAAGAGAAAACAATCTGGTGTGATTTTGCAGCCAGATGCTCCAAAAAGCTAAAGGAATGGGTAGATTCTTTGGGGATCATAATTCTATTGGAAATCAGTTATTTTTTTGGCCGATCATGCGCTAAGCTTGTAAAAATCTTTGCGACCAAATCATAAAACTTCAAAGCTACATCAACTTTACCTTCAAAGTATCTCATTTAAAGATAAATAATTCCATTGAAGAAAGTTATTTTATTCCCGAAGAGTGGCGGACCACCAGGTGTGTTTTCAAAACCAGGTTTTCAAGCGTATATATATTTGATGGTTCCAGTACCTGGTTGAATAGTATCCGCGCGGCTGCCTTACCCATATCATAGGCGGGCTGCGAGACCGACGAAATAGGGGGTTCCATAATAGCGGTAACTGGCTGATTATTAAATCCAACCAGCGCAATATCGCGGGGAATATGCAGGCCGGCAGCCTTAACGGCGAGCATTGCCCCTATGGCTACTCTATCGTTCACACAGAAAAACGCATCTGGTAGCGAAGATGCCTGGAGCAGCTTTTCTGCCACCTTTGACGCATTTTCCTGTGAAAAATCCGAATGCGCAATCAATGTCTCATCGATAGGAATATGATGTTTATGCAATGCTTCCCGATATCCTTTTAGCCTTTGTTGACTATTGGTAAGATTAGCTGGTCCCGCGATATGGGCGATTCTCCGGTGCCCCGTTGCTATCAGGTGCTCGACTGCCTGAAAGGCGCCCTCAAAGTCATCAACCACGACGGTAGAAGTTTTTAAATCCGAATTTATCCGATCGAAAAGTACCAGCGGCACGCCTTTGTCCATAATTTCCTGGAAATGATCGAACGTCTCAGTTTCCATAGAAATAGCGGCTATCATACCATCCACCCTACTGGCGAGCAGCGCCCTGGTATTGAGTTTCTCCCGCTCAGACGACTCGTTCGATTGTGCTATCAATACATGATAACCTGCTTCATACGCTACCTCCTGTATGCCACTGATGGCTGTTGAAAAAAAGTGGTTGGCTATTTCAGGCACCAAAACGCCAATAGTATTCGTTTTTTGATTGCGGAGGTTTAAGGCAACTGTGTTAGGTTCGTATTTGAGTTCCTTTGCCAGATCCCGCACCGCCTCTTTCGTTGTCTTGTTAATATCAGGGTGATTATTCAATGCCCGCGACACGGTAGAGGTGGAGATGTTTAACCTTCTGGCTATGTCTTTAATGGTGACTTGTACTCTACCCATGGACTTTTTTTTGAAACAAGTGACATTAATCTACTTTTCCTTCAGCAATTTAATAAGCATTTCCTTATAAAGAAGCATTGGCCAGTATTTAGGCCGTCAAATTGGAAACGTTCCCGGCATCGATCCCGTATTTTTTTTGCCATAATTATAAGAAAATACGGTTGACTAGTATAAATTCCTTATTATATTGACTAATTATTGACGTTTTTTAAAAAAATTGAGTGATTCTCCAGATAGTTAATTTTGCTACGCAGCCTTCAGTTTCCACCATTATCCCATGCCGTACCAAAAGGAGAACATTTCTATAATATCATATTGATTTGAGAACGCTGATATGTGGGTATTTAGTAAACAAAATTTTATCAGTAAAAGCAGCTAAACAGAAGAACTTTAATTATGTCAAAAAAAAAATATAAAAACCCATTTGATTTAACAGGAAAAACGGCGTTGGTAACTGGTGGGGGAACGGGTCTGGGTTTGGGTATGAGCAAAGCGTTCATTGAAGCAGGAGCAAAAGTTATTATAACAGGAAGAAGAGAAGAAAAATTGCGCGAGGCCTGTGAGATACTCGGCATTCATGCTACTTATGTTGTCAATGATATTGCCGATCTGTCTTCTATTCCCGGACTGGTCGCGGCCGTGGAAAGAAACTCTGGCAATATAGATATCCTGGTAAATAATGCTGGTATTAATTTAAAAAAACCGACACTGGAAGTAACGGACGAAGAATTTGCCACTATCATCCAGACCAACCTATTAGGACTATTCGCGCTTACCCGGGAAGTGTCGAAAAAAATGGTGGAACGGGGCAGTGGGTCAATCATTATGATCACCTCTATGGCGGCTATGTACGGCCTTTCGCAGGTGAGCCCCTACGCGGCGTCTAAATCAGCCGTGCTGGGTATGACCCGTGTATTGGCTAGCGACCTTAGCCCTCACGGAGTTCGTGTTAATGCCATCGCACCGGGATTTATTGAGTCACCGATGCTGCATAAGGCGCTGAACGCAGACCCGGAACGCAAACAAAAAGTAATAGGAAGAACCCCAATGGGCAGATACGGACAGCCGGAAGATATTGGACATGCCGCTGTATTTTTAGCCTCCGACGCTGCAAAGTTTGTAACAGGCATCAATTTACCAATAGACGGAGGAAATTCCTCAGGATTTTAATTGGGTTGGGGTGTTATGCCCGGGTGCTACATAAGTTTGATCGTATGGGTTTCGATACTAAAGTGCATGACACAGAAAAAATCTGACGATACAATACCATCAAATCAATAAATAAGATAATAGTGTGAGCCTATATGATGACCAAAAGTGATATTTATCTTGAACAAGCGTGGCGATGGTTTGGACCAAAGGACCCAGTAAAACTTGCCGATATCAGGCAGGCTGGTGCTACAGGTATTGTTTCTGCTTTGCATGAGATACCCAACGGGGAAGTGTGGACAGAAGAAGCCATTCTAGCCAGAAAGAAAATCATAGAATGGAATGAAACTGTAACGCCAGCACAACCTTCCGGCCTGCGCTGGTCAGTTGTAGAAAGTGTGCCAGTACATGAGCACATCAAAACAGCTGGTAAAGGTCGGGAAAAATATATCGAAAATTACAAGCAGAGCATCATCAACCTGGGCCGCTGCGGTATCGATACGATATGTTACAATTTCATGCCCGTACTGGACTGGACGCGCACAGACCTGAATTATGTAGTCGCCGATGGATCGGAGGCTTTGCGTTTCGATGCCGTAGCCTTTGCAGCATTTGAGCTATTTATTCTTCAAAGGCCTGGTGCAGACAAAACGTATTCCCTCGAAAGGGTACAGCAGGCAGAAGCCTATTATAAAGGTCTAACCGGCGATGAGAAGATAAAGCTTCAAAATAATATTATCGCAGGATTGCCAGGTTCAGAAGAAAGTTTTACCCTAGCAGAATTTCAACAAATCCTCGACACCTACCAAACTGTCGACGCAGCCACGCTCAAGGAAAATCTTTTTTACTTTCTGCAGCAAGTTATTCCTGTAGCAGAAAAAGCTGGTATCAGGATGGCCATTCATCCAGATGATCCTCCGCGACCAATCCTGGGCTTGCCCAGAGTAGTAAGTACTGAAAGCGATATCCAGGACCTTTTGGCTGCTGTTGATTCTCCGGCCAATGGTTTTACCATGTGTGCAGGCTCGTTTGGGGTACGGGAAGACAACGATTTGGTGGGTATTGTGAAAAGATTGGGCCGTAAAATCAACTTTATCCACTTAAGAAGCACGGAAAGGGCCAAAACTGATGCGGAAACATTTCATGAGGCTAACCACCTGGAAGGTGATGTGGATATGTACGGCGTAATGCGTGCATTGCTGCAAGAAGTGAAGCTAAGGAAAGAAGCCGGTAAAACAGGCGCAGCGCTGCACATCCCGATGCGGCCCGATCATGGGCATCGGATGTTGGATGATTTACATAAAATAACCAACCCCGGCTACTCTGGCATAGGACGGCTTAGAGGCCTTGCCGAACTGAGAGGATTGGAGATGGGTATTGCAAAAGGAATGGCATAAAATTAAATAACGGACTCCAAGATTTTTACAAATATTGAATTTAGCGCATGCAATTTCTTGACGAAAACTTTCTTTTACAAACAGAAACCGCGAAAAGGCTGTACCATGATTTTGCCAGAGAACTGCCGATCATCGACTACCATTGCCATCTTCCTCCCGAAGACATTGCCAATGACCGGCAATTTGAAAATCTAACAAAAATTTGGCTCGATGGCGACCACTATAAGTGGCGTGCTATGCGCGCCAATGGCGTTTCAGAAAAATACATTACCGGCGACGGCAGTGATTTTGATAAATTTCAAAAATGGGCGGAAACGGTGCCATATACGATGCGAAACCCACTATACCACTGGACGCATATGGAGCTTAAAAATCCCTTTGGGATTGCGACGTTACTCAGCAAACAGTCGGCAAGGGAAATTTATGATCGCTGCACCGACATGCTGCAAACTCCGGAGTTTAGTGTCAGAGGCATTTTAAAAAAAATGAAGGTAGAGGTAATATGTACCACCGACGACCCCGCCGATAACCTGAAACATCACAAGAAGATACAGGCCGACGACTTCGGTATATCGGTCTATCCTACCTTTAGGGCCGACAAGGCTTTAGCCGTAGACACGCCACAATTTTTAGATTATCTGAAGAAGCTCGAAGCTGCGGCCGGAATGTCGATAGAAAATTTTCAGCAACTACTGGATGCCTTGCAAAAGCAGCATGACTATTTTGCGGCGCTGGGCTGCCGCCTCTCCGACCATGGGCTGGAAACCATCTATGCGGAAAACTTTAAAGAGGCAGATGTCGCCGCTACCTTCGCCAAAGTATTGGGGGGAAAAGCAATTGCTACAGACGAAGTATTGCATTATAAATCCTGCCTGCTGGTCCACCTTGCTATTATGGACCATGCCAAAGGTTGGACGCAGCAGTTTCACCTGGGCGCGCAAAGGAATAACAACTCCAGGATGCTTCGGGAAATCGGGCCCGACAGTGGCTTTGACTCCATGGGAGAATTTGAAGTAGCAAAGCCGCTTGCGAGATTTCTGGATAGTTTGGACGACAAGAATAAACTGGCAAAAACAATATTGTATAATATGAATCCAAGCCAGAATGAAGTGTTCGCAACAATGGCTGGCAACTTCAATGATGGCACAGTACCGGGGAAGGTGCAATTTGGCTCAGCCTGGTGGTTCCTGGACCAAAAGGATGGCATGGAAAAGCAAATCAATACTTTATCGAACCTGGGGCTGCTAAGCCGCTTTGTAGGCATGCTCACCGATTCGAGAAGCTTTCTTTCCTACCCAAGGCATGAGTACTTTCGAAGAATTCTTTGCAACTTATTAGGTAATGATGTAGAGAACGGTGAGCTTCCCCAGGATATAGCCTGGCTGGGGCAGATGGTAGCGAATATCAGCTACTATAACGCCAAATCCTATTTCAATTTCAATGGAGATACTAAAAGTATATGACTAAAAAAGTAGTAACGCTTGGGGAAATTATGCTGCGCCTGTCGGCTCCTGGCTATGCAAAGATTATACAGTCCGATAGCTTTTTGGCCACCTATGGCGGCGGAGAGGCCAATGTAGCCATTTCATTGGCGCAGCTGGGAATTCCTGCTGCCCATGTTACGCGTTTCCCAGCCAATGAGCTGGGCCAGTCTGCTACAAACCTGCTGCGCAGGTACGGAGTATCCACGGCACATATTGCATATGGCGGCGATAGAATCGGAATCTATTTCCTCGAAACAGGCGCCCTCAGCCGACCCAGCAAGGTAATTTATGACAGGAGCGATTCCTCTTTTGCAGGAATAACGGCAGAGACTATCGATTGGGATCAGGTTTTCGAGGGTGTATCGTGGTTTCACTGGACGGGCATCACCCCAGCCATATCGCAGGGAGCAGCGGATTGCTGTAAAAAAGCAGTAGCAATAGCAAATCAAAAAGGAATAACAGTTTCTGCCGATATCAACTACCGGAAAAATTTATGGCAATATGGGAAATCAGTACGGGAAATTATGCCTGGCCTGATAGAAGGTTGCGACATGATTGTAGCAGGAAAAAATGATATCAAAGATATATTGGGTATCAAAGTTAAAGGTGAATCGGACGAGGCCTACAAGGACATCTTTTCTCAGGTGATGCAACGTTTTCCCAAAGTAAAAAAAATAGTAAATACCCATAGAGGGTCCATTAGCGCATCGTACAATACCCTATCGGGTCATCTTTTTGATGGCACCCAATTATTATCCACCAAAACGTATGATATTCAGCCTATCGTAGATAGAATCGGAGGTGGCGATGCTTTTATGGCAGGTGTGGTCTATGGGCAGCTTACCTATGGTGATGACCAAAAGTCGCTCGATTTTGGGGTTGCAGCTTCTGTATTGAAACATAGCGTGGAGGGTGATGCAAACCTGGTTTCGGCTGCAGAAGTAGAAAACCTGATGAAAGGCGATACATCAGGAAAGTTAGTTAGATAGATTGAAAGAATATGGATAGTAAATCCATTGCGTATACTAAAACAAAACAACCCAGATTGATGGCACAATTTACCCGCATAGCAGTATCCTTAAAAATGGCAGAAACAGGAGTCATTCCTGTATTTTATCATCCTGATCTCTCGGTCTGTGAGCAGGTGATAAAGGCGTGTTACCAGGGCGGTGTCCGGGTTTTTGAATATACCAACCGGGGCGACTTCGCCCATGAGAACTTTGGCAGCCTGGTAAAATATGCCAGGGCAAATTTTCCGGAAATGATCCTCGGTGCCGGCTCCATCGTCGATGCAGGCACAGCTACAATGTACATACAATTGGGGGCTAATTTTATTGTATCTCCCGTCATCAAAGAGGAAATAGCGCTGGTATGTAACAGGCGCAAGATCCTCTGGTCGCCTGGCTGCGGTACACTCACTGAGATATCCAGGGCGGAAGAACTTGGCGCCGAGGTCGTCAAAATATTCCCTGGAGAGCAGGTTGGCGGGCCGAAATTTGTTGCCGCAATCAAAGGGCCCTGCCCCTGGACCAGCGTCATGCCCACAGGTGGTGTAGCACCTACCCGTGAAAGTCTGAAAGCCTGGTTTGATGCAGGCGTACATTGTGTAGGCATTGGTTCGCAGTTGATATCAAAAGATTTAATTGCCGCGAAGAATTTTGACAAGATGGAAGAAGAAATACGTGCTGTGATCGGTCTTATCCAGGAAATTAGAAAATCATGAAATATCTGATTCAAAAAACTTATAGTATAGCCCAAAAAATAACGTTGCTACTTTTAATATCCCTGGCATCCTTTGCGTGCAGCGACACCAAAAAAAGGAGAGAAATCAAGCTCGCCCATAGCCTGGATGTTTCTCACTCTGTACACAAAGCCATGGAATTTATGGCCCAAAGCGTGAAGGAAAAGTCGAACGGCCAGATGGTGATAGATATTTATCCCAACGCTACCCTTGGCAGTGAACGTGAAACGCTGGAGCTGCTGCAGATTGGGAGCCTGGGCATGACAAAAGTTTCGGCGGCTGTCATGGAAAGCTTTGCGCCAAACTATAAAGCCTATAGCCTACCCTATATCTTCGAAAGTAAGGCGCACCATTTTGCCGTACTGGATGGAGAAATAGGGAAAAATATGCTTAAAGAAGGGGAAAAATTCTGGCTGCGGGGGCTATGTTATTACGATGCCGGCAGCAGGAGTTTTTACACCATAAAAAAACCAATCAACCACCCCGACGATCTGAAAGGAATGAAAATCAGGGTGCAGGCCAGTGCCACAGCGATCAGTATGGTCAAAAGCTTTGGTGGGTCTGCAACGCCTATTTCATGGGGTGAACTTTATACCTCTTTACAACAGGGCGTTGTCGATGGTGCCGAAAATAATTCGCCAAGCTTCTTCCTCTCCCGACATTATGAGGTATGTAAATATTACTCGCTCAACGAGCACGCTATGGTGCCTGACATTCTTTTGATCAGCACCATTATCTGGGATTCTCTCGACCCGCAGGAGCAACAGTGGCTAAAAGAAGCTGCAGAAGAATCTGCTGTGGTGCAAAGGAAATTGTGGGCCATATCAGAAAAAGAAAACCTTGAGGCCCTAAAGAAAGCGGGAGTTATTGTAAACATCCCAGATAAAGCGCCTTTTGCCGCCATGGTCGAACCTATGTACGATACATATAAAGCTGAGCCTGAAGTTTATGAGATCATACAAAAAATACAACAAGCAGCCGGGGCACAATAATAACGCCGAAAGTATCATCAATAGAAGAAAAGATCACCGCGTACAAAATACATGTTTATGAAGATTAGAAAAGCAATAGATGGCACTTTGTATATCATTTTAGTTGTCCTGATGGGCATTATGGTCATCAATGTACTTTGGCAGGTTGCCTCACGCTATCTTGTAGGATCGCCCAGCCTTTTTACCGACGAACTGGCCCGGTTTTTATTGATTTGGGTTAGCTTATTGGGGGCTAGTTACGTAAGCGGCAAGAAACTTCACCTTGCTATCGACTTGTATCCAATGCAGCTAGAGGGGAGAAAATTGCGCCGTCTGAATATATTTATCAATATCATTGTCGCCATATTCGCCATTTTGGTACTTATTTGGGGAGGGGCAAACCTGGTTTACATCACCCTTACGCTTGAGCAGGCTTCAGCCTCATTAAATATGCCCCTGGGCTATGTGTATGCGGCCCTTCCGCTTAGCGGGCTACTTATTGTCTACTACAGCATGACCAATATTTTCGAGGGCCAGGAGCCTGCAGAAGAACAGGGCAAACAAATCATTTAAGACATTTTATTCCTCAACTTATGATGGATTATATTGAGATCATCGTTTTAGTAGTTTCTTTTATAATTTTACTTGCCCTTGGTGTTCCTATCGCCTTTTCCATCGGTATATCCGCTTTGCTTACCATGCTGGTAAGTATCGCCCCGGAGCCTGCGTTTACTACCCTTGCCCAAAGGCTTGCTACCGGCGTAGACAGTTTTGCTCTACTGGCCATACCCTTTTTTATTCTTGCCGGGCAGCTGATGAACCGCGGAGGGATAGCGTCCAGGTTGATCGACTTTGCCAAAGTTTTGGTAGGTACCTTACCGGGCGGACTAGCGTATGTGAATATCATTGCCTGCATGCTTTTCGGTGCGATCTCAGGATCTGCTGTGGCAGCCGCATCCGCCATTGGCGGAATCATGAACCCGCGTATGGTGAAAGAGGGTTATTCCAAACCTTTCAGTGCGGCGGTGAATATTACCTCGGCCACGACAGGCATGATTATACCCCCTAGCAATATTCTCATCGTTTATTCGCTTGCAAGTGGTGGTGTCTCCATTGCGGCGCTATTTGTGGCAGGTTATGTACCGGGTTTGATTGTAGGCCTTTCGCTCATGTTAGTAGCCGGTTATATCTCTCATAAGAAAAAGTACCCCGTCGGTGACAGCGTTACATTTAGAGAAATGGCCGAAAAGTTTTTGCATGCTATTCCAAGCTTGTTATTGCTATTTATTGTCATCGGAGGCATCATTGCGGGTGTTTTTACAGCCACAGAAGCATCGGCAATCGCAGTTTTATATACGCTTATCTTATCGATGGTTTTTTATAAGCAGGTAAAGCCTAAGGATTTACCTGATATCTTAATCCAGACAGTTATCACAACCGCCATAGTCATGTTACTTATTGGCACCTCCATGGGCATGTCGTGGGTGATGTCATTTGAAAATATACCGCAAAGCTTTAGTGAAGCACTTTTATCCATTAGTGACAACAAATTTATCGTACTCATCATTATCAACCTGATATTGCTATTTGTAGGTATATTTATGGACATGACACCTGCAGTTTTGATCTTTACACCCATATTTTTACCTGTAGTGACAGCCCTTGGAGTCGACCCCACTCACTTTGGAATCATCATGGTGCTCAATTTATGTATCGGACTTTGTACGCCACCTGTTGGTTCGGTGCTATTTGTTGGATGTGGTGTGGCTGATATCAGTATCAGTAAGGTTATTAAGCCCCTTATCCCGTTATTTGTTGCTATGGTTATTGCCCTTCTGCTGGTCACATTTGTCCCTGAGCTCAGCCTTTGGCTGCCCGGTTTGTTTGATCTTTAAAATCTTAATATTGCTTATGTGCATTTTTTCTGGTTCAAATGGTATGTTTTGTTTTATGCTTAAAGGGAATTTATTAGCACTTTTTCTTACTTTTAAAAAGGAATATTCGTAATATTAAAAATAAACATACTGGTAGGCGCACATACCATTATAGTTTTTCAACAATGTAAGTTTTTGAATTTTCAATTGTTTATTATCTTTCCAGATAAACGAAACAAAGCGCAAAGCATTAATGAGCTCCACTAATCAGTTTTCCGGATTAAAGGAATATGCGGCATTTCTTCTCAAGCATCATTTATCAGATGCTGCTCATGAGAATTATACGATAGCTAAAGAGGTTAAATTTTCCTTACTGAACTTGATGGCCCATATGCAGCCTGTCGAAATCCAGACATACTTCGAAAGAATTATCGAGGAGTTTATCCTTCAATTACTTGACGATAGTATTCTTAAAGTAACGGAAGAAACTTTTGATAAATTAAGAAGCGATCAATTAGCCGGATTTTCCAAAAAAGATGTAAAAGGGTCGGACATCATTTCTGCTTACAGCGCAAGAAAATTGATGCTCATCCGCCTACTTCCCCTATATACGCAAGATATGAAACTTGTGATATCCCTCATCCAGGAAATTGAACTGTTACACAAAGAAATTCAGGAGAAAGCGCTAGATGTCTATGTAGAAATACAAAAAGAATTTAGCGATTCGATACAACAAAAACTTCAGGATCAACAGACGGCGCTGGAAGATGCGAATGAAAAACTACAGGCAACCAACGAAGAGCTGCAGGTATCTAATGAAGAGCTGCATCATGCGCAGCACGAGCACAAAAAACTCAATAGAAGTCTTCAGTCCAAAAGTACGATGCTTGAAAGTGCCATTGAAGCGTTGCGTAATCTGAATAACGAACTGGAAAGCCGGGTCTCGGAACGGACGGAAAAACTTTCGGAAAGTGAAAAGCAGATGCGCCTGGTTACCGACGCGCTACCGGTGCTCATCACCTATGTAGATAAAGATGAAAAATACCGCTTTAATAATAAAACTTACGAAACATGGTTTGGCAAACCCCGGTCAGAGGTATATGGAAAATATCTTTGGGAAGTCATGGGCAAGGAAGCTTACGAATACGTAAAATTCAATGTAAAAAGAGCCCTGGCAGGAGAAAAGATTAATTTAGAGACCGAACTTGTATATAAGGGGGCCGGTCGAAAATTTACGTCCATTAACTACATCCCGCATGTGGTGGAGGGTGAAGTGGAGGGATACTATTGCCTGATTTCCGATATCTCTGAGCAAAAGAATATACAATCTGCACTGGAGCATGCAAATAGTGAAATCACATCCTTACTGGCCCGCGAGCGAGTAGCACTGGCAGAGGCTGAAGCGCAGAGAAAACGGCTCTACAACATATTTATGAAAGCCCCCTCGATTTTGTGCATCATGCAGGGGCCCCGATTTACTTTTGAATTAGCGAATCCCTTTTTTCTCGACGCTGTACAAATAGAAGGACCTATTGAAGGCAAAAACCTCCATGACGTGCTCCCAAACTTAGGCAAGGAAGTAGTCGCTGCTTTAAAGAAAGTGATTACCAATCGACGGACTTTTATAGGCACAGAATTTCCCATTACATCCGACTGGAATAAGAATGGCATACCTTATACACGGTATATTAACCTGATCTGCGAGCCATTGGTGGAGGCAAATGATCAGGTAGAAGGTATTATTGTTTTTGGATATGAAGTATCAGATCATGTAAAAGCAAAAGAAGAACTTAAGAAACTCAACAATCAGCTTTTACTAAAAAATGAAGAACTGGAAAAAACGAATAAAGATCTGGACAACTTCATCTATACCGCGTCTCACGATTTAAAATCTCCAATTGTGAATCTGGAAGGGCTAATTAGCTTGATGCAGAAAAACCTTGACAGAACAGCAGGAAGTAATGAAAAGAAGGTCATGGCGATGATCGACAAATCGGTACTAAAGCTAAAACAAACGATTAGCGACTTAGCAGAGATTATCAAAGTACAGAAAAATCTGGAGGATGATCCTGAGGTAGTTTCGTTCCTGGAAGTCCTTGATAACGTAATGCAAGATATCCCGAAAAATCTTGAAGATGAAGAGTCACTTATTCACGTTGATTTTAAGGTGCCCTATGTAAATTACACCAAAAATAACCTCCGTAGCATATTGCATAATCTCCTTACCAATGCGATCAAGTATAAGTCGCCAGAGCGTCGTCCGGAAGTTCACATCAAAACATATTTAGAAGATGGAAAGATAGTTCTTTCTGTAGAAGATAATGGCTTGGGTATTAGCAAGAAGCATCTCCCAAAGATGTTCACAATGTTTAAACGCCTCCATACACATGTAGAAGGAACTGGGATAGGCTTGTATCTGATCAAGAGGATTGTCGAAAATAATAAAGGCAAAATTTTATTGGAAAGTGATGTTGAGAAAGGAAGTACTTTTAAAATTTACTTTTAGCGGCGCTCCGGTGAAAACTGCGGCATAAAAAGACAGTTTATAGATGCTAAAGTTTTGATTTTTGATATAAGTTTCGAACTTGGTCAAGAATGAAGTCTTTAATTTATTCAGCAGAAGCCAACATTGAAATTATTTTTTATTAACCGTAAACTCAAAGTAACACATGCTCCTTTTAGGCATTGACGTAGGCACCTCTTCTATTAAAGTATCAATTATTGATTCAGCAACTCAAAAAAATATCGTCTCGGCCCAATATCCGGAAGTAGAGTCAGCAATTATTGCGGAACAGCCTGGTTGGGCAGAGCAAAAACCAGAAATGTGGTGGCAGCATGTTCAGGAGGCCATTAAGAAAGCAATTGCGCAGGGAGGTTTTAAGGCCTCCGATATTGGCGCTATGGGTATTGCGTACCAGATGCATGGGTTGGTGCTGGTCGACAAGGACCAGAAAGTGCTTAGAAACGCCATTATCTGGTGCGATAGCCGGGCGGTTGCAATAGGCAATGAAGCACTTGGCGCTATTGGTGAGGTAAAATGCCTGTCGAACATGCTAAATTCACCGGGCAATTTTACGGCTTCGAAGCTTGCCTGGGTAAAAACGCATGAACCAGAATGCTACGATAGGATCCATAAATTCATGCTGCCGGGCGACTATATCGGCATGAAGCTTACCGGCGAAATCAGCACAAGTATAGCAGCCTTGTCTGAAGGCATCTTTTGGGATTTTAAAAACGAAGAAATTTCAAAAGATATCCTATCCTACTTTCAATTCGACTCGTCCCTATTTCCTGACGTACTCCCCGTCTTTGCTGAACATGGAAAACTTAAACCCGACGTTGCTGCGCAGTTAGGCCTTCGGGCGGGCATCCCCCTGACCTATAAGTCGGGAGACCAGCCCAATAATGCCCTATCGCTAAATGTCATGAATCCTGGCGAAGTAGCAGCTACAGCCGGTACTTCTGGCGTAATTTACGGCATCAGCGACCAACTGGTTTATGACCCTGCATCGCGTGTAAACACTTTTGCCCATGTCAACTATAAAATCGCGCAACAGAGAGTTGGCGTACTCCTCTGCATTAACGGGACGGGCATCATGAATCGCTGGATCAAAAACAATTTTGCTGCAGGCATAAGTTACGCAGAAATGAATGCTGCAGGTAGGCGTGTTCCTGTAGGAAGTGATGGTTTAAAGGTTTTGCCATTTGGAAATGGCGCGGAGCGTATGCTGCACAACCAAATCGTCGGCGCCCATTTCCACGATATTGATCTAAATAAACACGGCCAAGCACATATTTTTAGAGCAGCTCAGGAAGGTATCGCCTTTGCTTTTCGGTACGGACTGGATATCATGCGGGAAAACGGCATGAATCCAACGGTGATCAGGGCAGGAAAGGCCAATCTTTTTCTTAGTGACGTCTTCACAGAAGCCTTTGTAAACGCAACGCAAGTTCCTGCAGAGCTGTTTTTAAATGATGGAAGTGTAGGCGCAGCTGTTGGTGCCGGCATTGGTATTAGCGTATTTTCATCTGAAAAAGAAGCTTTTAGCAAGATGGAACCTGTAAAATTAATAGAGCCTAAACAAATGGAAATTTTCGAGACGCTTTATCAGGAATGGAAACAGGTACTTGAAAGACAATTGCAAGCCATTTGAAATATACTGCAAAAAAGCCTGAATGAGACATAAAAGCTAAACGGATCTATCTCAGGCCGTTAAAATTTAAATTGTTTGGTGAAATATCTCTATTTATTAAAAAGCCCGTATTTTTATTCGTCATATTTTTTATATTTTACGATCTAATTTTATATTTTTAATCCTTTACCGCTTTTATTTTAACGCTAGTAGACTACCAAGGTCGCCTGTTATATTTTTTTACTTTTCTACTATTAATACATGAACACAATTACCCCCGGCAATGTGCAGGAACAAGAAGATCTTGATCAATCCAAAGAACTGTTAAGAGTTTTAATGCGTGTGAAGAATGGCGATTTTAATGCCCGCATGCCCTCCGATCAATATGGGTTACATGGCAAGATTTACGATACCCTCAACGACATCATCGACATGAATGAGCGCATGATGGCTGAGTTTACCAAAGCAAGTAAAATTATTGGCAAAGAGGGCATGTTGACGCACCGGCTGGAATTGCCTGCCGGTAAGGGTGACTGGAATAAGGGCATCGCCTGTATCAACACGTTGATCACCGACCTGGTGCACCCTACTATAGAAATAGCCAAGGTAATTGGTTCTGTAGCGAAGGGGGACCTTTCGGAAAAGATGACCATGAAAACCAACAGCCACCCATTAAAAGGTGAGTTTTTACGGATAGCCAAAGAGGTAAACGACATGCTAAAGCAGTTAAATCTCTTTTCTATGGAAGTAACGCGGGTGGCAAGGGAGGTTGGTTTTGAAGGAAAGCTTGGTGGGCACGCCAAAGTAAAAGGCGTGGCTGGCGTATGGCGTGACCTCACCGACTCAGTGAATGAAATGGGCAGCAACCTTACCGCCCAGGTAAGGAACGTCGCCGACGTTACTACCGCCATCGCCAAGGGCGATCTGTCTAAAAAAATCACTGTAGAAGCAAAAGGCGAACTCTTTGAACTTAAGAATACCATCAATACGATGGTAGATCAGCTGAACTCCTTTTCGTCGGAAGTAACGCGGGTGGCCCGGGAGGTAGGTTCTGAGGGTAAGCTTGGCGGGCAGGCCATGGTGAAGGGCGTGGGTGGCGTGTGGAAAGACCTTACCGACTCGGTAAACGAAATGGGAAGCAACCTGACCACGCAGGTAAGAAATATTGCTGAAGTAACTACCGCGGTTGCCAAGGGTGACCTTTCACGAAAAATCACCGCTGATGTAAAAGGTGAGATGTTGGAGTTAAAGAATACCATCAATACCATGGTGGATCAGCTGAACTCTTTCGGTTCGGAAGTAACCAGGGTAGCCCGCGAGGTGGGCTCCGAAGGACAGCTCGGTGGGCAGGCGAACGTACCAGGTGTGGGCGGTACGTGGAAAGACTTAACAGATTCTGTTAATAAAATGGCTGGTAACCTTACCTCACAGGTAAGAAATATTGCCGAAGTAACCACGGCGGTAGCAAAAGGCGATCTTTCCCGTACGATTACCGTGGATGCCAAAGGTGAAATGCTGGAGCTTAAAAACACCATCAACACGATGGTGGATCAGCTCAACTCCTTTGGGTCAGAAGTGACAAGGGTGGCCAGTGAGGTGGGCCTGGAAGGGAAACTTGGCGGCCAGGCCACTGTAAAAGGTGTCGATGGCGTTTGGAAAGATTTGACCGACTCAGTAAACCAGATGGCTTCAAACCTTACCGATCAGGTAAGGAATATTGCCGGTGTAACAACCGCTGTAGCCAACGGCGATTTGTCTCGCAAAATCACGGTAGATGTGAAAGGTGAAATGGCTGAACTTAAAAACACCATCAATACCATGGTGGATCAGCTGAACTCTTTCGGATCGGAGGTAACCAGGGTAGCACTGGAGGTAGGTACCGAGGGTAAACTTGGCGGGCAGGCCAAGGTAAAAGGGGTTGGTGGAACCTGGAAAGATCTTACAGACTCTGTGAACCAGATGGGTAGTAACCTGACAGCGCAGATGAGGAATATTGCCGAAGTAACAACGGCGATTGCCAAAGGAGACTTATCAAAGAAAATAACGGTAGACGCCAAAGGTGAGCTTTTGGAGCTAAAGAACACCATCAATACCATGGTAGATCAGTTGAACTCCTTTGGTTCGGAAGTAACAAGGGTAGCGCGTGAGGTAGGCTCAGAAGGGCAGCTGGGCGGGCAGGCCAACGTACCAGGTGTTGGCGGTACCTGGAAAGACCTTACCGATTCCGTAAACGGCATGGCGTCCAATCTAACGGGCCAGGTAAGGAATATCGCCGAGGTAACCACGGCTGTTGCCAGGGGTGACCTTTCGCGCAAGATAACGGCCGACGTAAAAGGCGAAATGCTGGAGCTAAAGAACACCATCAACACCATGGTGGATCAGCTCAACTCCTTCGGTTCCGAGGTAACCCGGGTAGCACGCGAGGTGGGCTCAGAAGGGCAGCTCGGCGGACAGGCCAACGTACCGGGTGTTGGTGGTACATGGAAAGATTTGACCGATTCGGTAAATAAGATGGCAGATAACCTCACCTCGCAGGTACGAAATGTAGCGGAGGTGACCACCGCTGTTGCCAAAGGAGATTTGTCCAGAAAAATTACTGTAGACGCTAAAGGTGAGATGCTCGAGCTTAAGAACACCATCAACACGATGGTGGACCAGCTGAACTCATTCTCCTCTGAAGTAACCAGAGTGGCAAGAGAAGTAGGGTCTGAAGGGCAGCTGGGTGTGCAGGCCAACGTACCCGGAGTCGGTGGTACCTGGAAAGATTTAACAGATTCGGTGAATAAAATGGCGGGTAACCTTACGGCCCAGCTCAGGAATATTGCTGATGTGGCGATCGCTGTAGCCAATGGTGATTTGTCGAAGAAGATCACGGTAGATGTAAGAGGGGAAATCCTGCAATTAAAAGAAACCATCAATACAATGGTCGATCAGCTGCGGGCATTTGCTGCTGAGGTAACCCGTGTGGCGAGGGAAGTAGGAACGGATGGGAAGCTCGGTGGCCAGGCCTTTGTGCCAGGCGTAGCAGGAACCTGGAAGGATTTGACGGACTCTGTGAACCAGATGTCTGGAAACCTAACCTCGCAGGTAAGAAATATCGCTGAAGTAACCAAAGCCGTAGCCAGCGGTGACCTCTCCAAGACCGTGGCTATTGACGTGAAGGGCGAGATGATGGACCTTAAAAATACCATCAATACCATGGTAGACCAGCTAAATTCTTTCGCTTCGGAGGTGACACGTGTAGCAAGAGAGGTGGGTACCGAAGGAAAACTGGGAGGCCAGGCGCTTGTGAAGGGTGTAGGCGGAACATGGAAAGATTTGACAGACTCCGTAAACCAAATGGCGTCTAACCTGACTGGCCAGATCAGGGGTATCGCCAAGGTAGCAACCTCGGTAGCTAAGGGAAATCTAAAGCAAAAGCTCTCTATCAATGCATTGGGAGAAATGGCGCAGCTTACCGATACGATCAATGAGATGATTGACACACTGGCTGTATTTGCCGACCAGGTAACAACCGTGGCCAGAGAAGTAGGTGTGGAAGGACGACTGGGTGGACAGGCTAACGTACCGGGAGCATCAGGAACGTGGAAAGATCTAACAGAGAACGTAAACCAGCTGGCAGAAAACCTGACGACGCAGGTGCGTTCGATTTCTGAGGTGGCCTCAGCAGTGACCAAAGGGGACCTGACGCGTTATATCAACGTGGAGGCAAAAGGAGAATTGGAGGCGTTGAAGGATACCATCAACCAGATGATTGTAAACCTGAAAGAAACCACGCTACGCAACCAGGAGCAGGATTGGCTAAAGTCGAACCTTGCCAAATTTACCCAGATGCTTCAGGGACAAAAGGATTTGAACTCGGTATCTATGCGTATTCTGTCGGAATTAGCACAGGTAGTTTCTGCCTATCATGGCGCTTTCTATATTTTACAACAAGATGAGAACTTTCAAAACCAGAAGCTGGTAAGGATTGCTTCCTTTGCTTACGATAAGAAAGCCAAAATCCCCAAAGAATTTGCCATAGGCGAGGGTTTGGTGGGCCAATGTGCACGAGAAAAGGAAAGGATTCTGCTCACCAGTGTTCCTGAAGACTATATAAAAATTAGTTCGGGACTGGGAAAATCCAAGCCTGTTAGCTTGATTGTATTGCCGGTATTGTTTGAGAAAAAAGTCAAGGCCGTCATTGAACTTGCTTCCTTTAAAAATTTAAGCATCACGCACCTTGACTTTTTAGAGAAACTGACAGAAAGTATAGGTATCGTACTCAACACGATAGAAACCAATACCCGTACCGAGCGGCTGCTTACACAGTCTCAGTCGCTGGCGAGCGAGCTGAAAGTACAGCAGGAGGAACTACGGCGAACCAACGAGGAGCTAAAGGACAAAGCCTTGCTGCTTGTGAAGCAAAAGGATGAAGTAGAAGCAAAAAACAAGGAAGTAGAGGATGCCAGGAAGTCACTGGAAGAAAAGGCAGAGCAGCTGACCATCACCTCGAAATATAAGTCAGAGTTCCTGGCCAATATGTCGCACGAGCTTCGCACGCCATTGAACAGTTTGCTCATACTTGCCCAGCAGTTATACGAAAATCATGATGGCAATTTGAACACCAAGCAAATCCGCTTTGCCCGAACGATACATTCCTGCGGCGATGATTTAATTAACCTCATCAACGATATCCTGGATCTCTCTAAAATAGAATCCGGGTTTATTTCAACCGACTTCTTACCAATACAATTTGCAGAGATAACATCTTTTGTAGAAACTACATTCAAGCCGATATCGGAGGCAAAACATCTCAACTTTAAAATAGAAGTAGACCGTGCCCTGCCGGACATTATAGAAACTGACCTTCAGCGGCTAAACCAAATATTAAAGAACCTGCTCTCGAATTCTTTTAAATTTACCGACAAGGGAGGGGTGAAAATGAAAATATCCGTTGCCAAGAAGCGTGTAAAATTCGGTAATTACCCGCAGCTGGAAGCCGCAGAAACAGTAGTAGCTTTCGCTATTTCTGATTCGGGCATCGGTATTCCTAAAGAAAAACAGGGCATTATCTTCGAGGCATTTCAACAGGCAGAAGGTTCAACAAGTCGTAAGTACGGGGGTACTGGCCTGGGCTTATCCATTAGCCGCGGGTTAGCGGAACTTTTAGGCGGAACTATCGCCCTGGAAAGTAATGTAAACCAGGGAAGCACATTTACCTTGTACTTACCGCTACATTTCTATCAGGTGGAAACCGAACGAAGCCTGGTAGGAAGATCAGGAGCCAACAACTTTACTATCGCGGGTGAGATTTCTAACGATCAGGTACTGGAGAATCTACTAAAGCCTATTCTGCAAACCGGTAAGGAGGACATCGGCTTATCCAATGGCGATCTGTGGCACGAAAGTGGCGATGACAGGAATAATATTCAACCCAATGACAAGGTGCTGCTTGCTGTCGAAGATGACCTGCGATTTGGCAAGATCATCATCGACAAGGCCCATGAGAAAGGGTTGAAAGTACTCATCGCTACAAATTATAACGAGATCTTTGACTATACCATCCGTTATCAACCCGTTGCTGTCACATTAGACATCAACCTGCCCGACACCAGTGGCTGGAAGATCCTGGATATCTTTAAAGCTGACCTTCATTACAGACAAATTCCGGTGCATATTATTTCCGGAAACGAAAACCAGATTCAGGCTTATAATAAAGGTGCGCGAAGCTTTCACCTGAAACCACTCAAAAACAATACGCTGGATGCGCTTTTGCAGGACGTATACGATCATGCCCATAAAGTAGACCGCGCTACCGCGGTAATCCTGGAAGCTGGAGAGAAGCTTTCTGAGCCTGCTAAAATGCTAAAGAAGGCCAATCTAATTGCTGTTATACGTGTAAAAACAATAGAAGAAGTCGTGCAGGCAGTTAGCGATATTTCACGCTTCTGTATCATCGTAGATGCTGGATTTTCACTGGCAACCGTGTCTGACCTGCTGCATCAACTCAAAGCAAAAAAAATAAATCGACGCATTCCACTACTTTTGTATAAGAGTGATCCTGCTACTAGCACGATTTCCCATATGCAAAAAATCGGCGGATCTTCCATTGCCATTCAAAAGTCGGCCTCACTGGACCTGCTGCTGGATGATATCTTACTTAATCTTCATATCTACCATAAAGATTTGCCCGAGGCCTATTATAAAAAGATAGAAAAAATTCACCTGAAAGAGGATGTGCTCGGTGGTAAAAATATCTTGATTGTAGATGATGATGTAAGAAATCTATTTGCTTTAACCACAGCTTTCGAGAGATACAACATCAACGCTTTGAGCGCAGAAAGCGGGAAAGAAGCGATCGAGATCATCAATAATGGCCATCATATCGACATTGTGCTCATGGATATCATGATGCCGGAAATGGATGGGTATGAGACGATGCAAAATATAAGAAAAGACGAAAAGAACGTAGGATTGCCCATCATTGCCGTTACTGCTAAAGCAATGAAAGGTGACCGACAAAAATGTATTGATGCCGGTGCTTCAGATTACATTACCAAGCCGGTAAAAGTTGACCAGTTACTTTCCCTGATGCGGGTATGGATTAATAAATAAGTGACGTAAATTTTTTATTTTGAAAGAAAAAAAGATAAAAATCCTTTTAGTCGACGACCGGGAGGATAATTTATTATCGATTGAAACCATTTTAGAACAGGAGGGCTATGCGTTTGTACAGGCCACTTCCGGAAGAAATGCGTTGAAGATCCTGCTGAAAGAGCAGGATTTCAATCTCATTCTCATGGACGTACAAATGCCAGATCTGAATGGCTACGAAACGGCAACATTGATTTACGATAGGGAAAAATTGCGCCATATCCCCATCATTTTTATCACAGCGCAAAATTATAATGAAGAAAGTGCCTACAAAGGCTATAAATCCGGTGGTGTAGATTATATCTATAAACCCATCAATAAATATCTTCTTAAAGCTAAAGTCGCCGTGTTTATTGAGCTGTATAAAAAAACACACCTCTTACAGGAGCAGGAACAAAGCTTGCGACTATTAAATAATTCCCTTGAAGAGAAAGTAAAGAAGCGGACAGAAGAGCTTTTCAAAAGAAATGAAGAGCTGAAGATGAAAAATATTGAGTTGGAAAAGATCAATAACGACCTGGATGATTTTGTTTACACAGCATCGCATGATTTACGAGCTCCAATATCTAACCTGGAGCGATTGATCGACATGGCAATCGAACGGCTCAAAGATAAATTTGAGAATGATGATGATCGAATCTTCACCATGATCAACCTGTCTATTTCCAAATTCAATAAGACCATCATGGATCTGACAGAAATAAGTAAGGTGCAAAAGGAAACAGACTTTGTGAATGAACAGGTGGATTTTTCAGAGGTGATGAATGACGTAAAAGAAGATATTCATTCACTAATCGAAGATGCTAAAGCAACGATTGAAGAAACCTACGATGTGCCGCATGTGGTATTCACTAAGAAACACATCAGAAGCATACTGTACAACTTGCTGACGAATGCTATAAAATACCGGGATCCCAGCCGTCCGGTACGCGTCTCGATCAGCACTTACGAGGAGGACGATTTTCTGATCTTCTCCGTCTCCGACAACGGGTTAGGCCTTGATGCAAAACAGCGCGGCAAGTTATTTGCGATGTTCAAGCGACTACATACCCACGTGGAAGGTTCAGGAATTGGCTTATATATCGTTAAGCGCATTATCGAAAACAATGGGGGCAAAATTATTGTCGAGAGCAAACCAGGAAAAGGCACCACCTTCAAAGTTTATCTTCCGCATGAGAAAGAAAAGAAGGAAAATCTAGTGCTAGCCTGAACTAACCGTTAGCTTTCTTCAGTTTATATCTGATCAAAATTCCGCAGTTTGGATTAATGAAGTCGAAAGGTGATTAAGCCACTTTGGTGTTATTAAACCCAAAATTTCAGTCTTCGTTTCAGCACACTAACAATTTTGTGTCAGACCTCTGTTGGCTTCGCTTTAACTTAAGCCCCAGAGGAGCCAAATATTTGTAGAAATATGATTTTCACCAGAGAGTTGTGCCGTCAAGTACCAGGTATTTCGTACCTACCGGCACGATTTTCTGCATCTTTATTTTTTCTACAAATATTAAGTACCGCTGGTACTCCCTTTCTTCTAAGTTAACGCATATGCCCCTTGGGGTTTAATAGAACAGAGGTCGTAGTTTTGGCGGTTTTTTTGCATTTAAAGCAAAAAAAGTGACGAAACATCTTCTACGAAACTTTAATATTTTACGTAAAAATATGCAGTGTACGTTATGCGCTCATGATGACCTGGAGGAGTTAATGATTGCCAGAGATAAAAGAACCTATTTCCATTGCCCATATTGCAGACTGGTAATGGCACATCCTAAGCAGCTACCCTCTCCCGAAGACGAAGCTAAGCGCTATTTAGAACATAACAACTCCGTCGAAAACAAAGGGTACGTCGCTTTTCTACGCCGCGTAATCACCCCGATGCTACCTTACCTCAACAACAAAATGACAGGTTTGGATTATGGCTGTGGCCCTATGCCTACCCTATCGAAAATTCTGGCTTCCTATACTATCAAGTGCCATAATTACGATCCGATCTTCAATATTGGCCATCCACATTTGGCGTATGATTTCATCTTTGCTACCGAGTGCCTGGAGCACTTCTTTAGTCCCCAGCGAGAACTGGAGCGTATTGCCACCTTACTGCTCCCAGGAGGATACCTGGGCATTATGACAGAGACTTACGAAAACCTTGATCGTTTTAAAACCTGGTATTATAAAAATGACCACACCCACGTAAGCTTTTATCACGCCAAAACAATGGCCTATATCGAAGAGGCGTACCAGTTGGAAAAGGTTCATCAGGATGGCAACAGGGTATTTATATTTAAGAAAAACGCATTGGATTAGCGCATTTTTTAGTCGTAAAAAAAACCCTCCAAAGTAGCTTTGGAGGGTTTTTTGTCAAATAGCTATTCCTATTGAATTGTTAATGTGCTTCGCTCAACCTGAGGAAACTCCTTCTGCGAGTTAATAACCATGTCGACAATAATTTTCGTCTTAGAAGCAACGTTTGGAACCGTGTAAGTTGCGGTTCTAGTATGCTCCTGTCCGGTAGCTGCAGCAGACTCATCAAACGTTTGGAGTTCAACATATTCATTTTCTCCCACTTTTGCTTTCAATATAATCGATTCAACAGGATCACTCGGTAAATTTACATAGTTTAAGGTAAATGTCACGGTAGATGCTGGTACTACACTAGTTTGAGAAGCACCAAGGGTAGCAACTGTAGCTGTTGATTCGCCTACCTTTTGATAATCAGGAACTATCTCATTTTTATCACATGATACAAATGCAAACAGCCCTATTGCCAGGCATAATTTTATATATATATTTTTATTTTTCATCTGTTTCGTAGTTTATTATTGAACATCCC
>LXQK01000161.1 GCA_001683905.1 Marivirga sp. ANT-B6 | reverse complement strand
AAAGTTAATTGTTGAGCAGTAGATTGGAATTGTAAACTTAAATTTTTAGGTTTAGTTAAACTGGGCAAAAGCTAAAGATTGCAAAATTTCGTTAATTTTCACGGATTTTTGAAGCTTTTAACTAGTATTAATTATATCTTTTTGATTTTTTAATGATAAAAAATAATTCTTCAGGTCCTTCAATCCAAAATCATGCTGCCGGATTTTTATCAGGTGGTGGCGAAATGGGAAATATTATTGGAAGCTTTGATTGGTCAAAAACCCCTTTGGGACCTATCAACAAGTGGCCTTCTAGCCTGCGCATTACACTTAGTATAATTCTAAAGTCAAAATTCCCCATGGTATTATTATGGGGGGCTGAATACAGGTTTTTCTATAATGACGCTTACAGGCCTGCTCTGGGCAACGATCAAAAACATCCCCGGGTTTTAGGAACACCTGCATCAGGAATATGGGCAGAATCATGGGATGCAGTTGAACATTTAATTAATAGGGTATATCAGGATGGAGAATCTATACTTCTTGAAGATCAACTCATACCTATACATAGAAACGGCAAAAATGAGGATGTTTTCTGGACCTTTAACTATAGTCCCGTTACTGACGAATCAGATGAAATTTCAGGAGTTTTCATCACCTGCTTTGAAACGACTGAAAATGTATTACAAATAGAAACTTTTCAGGAAAACTCCAGAACCTTGAACATGGCTATGGAAATTGCTGAGCTTGGGCTATTTAAAGTTGATCTGAGTAACAATACAGTAGTATATTCTAAACAGATTGTAGAGTTTCTGGATTTTAATCGACAAAAGATGCCATTAGTGGACATTCTTGAAAAAATTCACCCTGAAGATGAGCCAGTTGTTAAAGAAACTATAAAAAAAAGTATAAAAGGAATAGATGGAGGAAAACATGATGTGGTTTATAGGGTAATAAACGCTAAAAGCCATGAAGTTAAATACTTTCGATCTATTGGACAGGTAATATATGAAGAGGAAAAACCAATGCATATTTCAGGCATCATACAGGATATATCGCAACAGGTATATTCAAAACAGCTATTGGAAGAGCGTGAGAAATCTTTCAGAAATTTGGTAATGCAGGCTCCAGTTGCCATTGCAGTGTTCAGGGGCCCGGATTTTGTTGTTGATATTGTTAATGATGCCTATCTTCCTCTTGTTGGCAAGACAAGGGAAGAATTTGAAGGTAAACCCTTTTTTGAATCTCTTCCGGAAACAAAAGAAATACTGGAGCCACTTGCAAGAGAGCTGGTTGGTACAGGAATATCTTTACCTTTCAGTGAATTCCAAATTACCCTGAACCGAAACGGCAAAGATGAAGTTTGCTGGTTTAACTCAACTTGGGAGCCATACTATGATGATGGAGGAAAAATTGATGGAATTATGGTGGTAGCAAACGAAGTTACCGAGCAGGTGCTTAGCCGTAAAAAAATTGAAGAAAGTGAAGCCCGTTTCCGTTCGCTTGTTACCGCTGCACCAATTGCCATCGGACTATTGGTGGGCAGAGATCTAATTATTGAGAATCCGAATCAGTCATTTATTGATATAGTAGGAAAAGGCGATAGCATAATTGGCAAACGCTTAAGGGAAGCCATGCCAGAATTGGTAATTGAAAATCAACCTTATCTGGATATCCTTGATGACGTATATACAACGGGTAAAATGTATCAGACCTATGGTTCACTTGTAAAAATTGTACAAAATGGTATTTTACAACATAATTACTATGACTTTACTTATACACCCCTTTTTGATGCCGAAGGGAGAGTATATGCCATTCTGAATATTGCCATTGATGTGACCAAACAAGTTCATGACCGGAAAAGGATTGAAGAAAGCGAAGAACGATATCGTACCCTTATTGAAGAGGCATCTGTTGCAACTGCCTTATACATGGGTAGGGAACTTCAAGTAAGGTATGCCAATGATATCTTACTGGATTATTGGGGCAAAGACAAATCGGTTTTGGGTAAACCTTTGGCTGAAGCCGTACCAGAATTGGAAGGCCAACCTTTCCTACATTATCTGGAAAAAGTATATACTACTGGTGAAACCTATGAAGGAATTGAAGAGCCTGCAGCATTAGTAAAAGATGGAAAATTAAAGACTTCATATTTTTCTTATACATTTAAAGCCCTTCGAAATCAGGAGGGGCACATTTATGGCATTCACCATATAGCCTTGGATGTTACCAGCGAGGTTGTGGCAAAAAAGGCACTAAAAGAAAGTAAAGAACGATTTCAGGCAGCCGTTGCCGCTATTGATGGTATTTTATGGACTAACAATGCAAAGGGGGAAATGAAAGGTGAACAACCGGGTTGGGCTGCTATAACAGGTCAGATATATGAAGAATATCAGGGATATGGATGGGCCAAAGCGGTACATCCTGAAGATGCACAGACTACAATTGATGCCTGGAATAAGGCTTTAAAAAATCGGAAGACATTCGTATTTGAACATAGGTTATTATTAACAGGTGATACGTGGGGCCATTTTTCCATTCGGGCTATACCTTCTTTTAATGAAGATGGCACTATAAGAGAATGA
>LXQK01000160.1 GCA_001683905.1 Marivirga sp. ANT-B6 | reverse complement strand
AGATAAGCCCAATGATCCGCTGGTTGCTGTTATAGATGCAATAAATTTCTCCTTTTGGCTAAAAATTGACATTGATCCTCCTGATTTGTAGCAAATTACGCAATTACATATACATTTTATTATCATTTTATTTTTATAATGATGAACTATTAATATATTGGCCGCTGCATTTAAACGCAGGTAAAAATGATAATAGGCATCTTACGAGAACAAAATGACGCGCGCGTAGCGTTGGTTCCTGATGTTGTACAGCAACTTCTCAAAGAAAATAATCGCATCATTGTTGAAAGGGGTGCTGGTGAAGCGGCCTTTTATCCGGATGTTGCGTTCGAGGCAGCTGGTGCCGAATTAGCATCTCGCGAAGAGGTGTTGAGTTCCGCAGAAATTATTATCTCTATTGCTCCCCTTGAGGACAAAGATCTGGCTGTTATCAAAGCTAAGGCTTTAATAATCTCTTCCTACCAGCCATTTGCTGATACCAGCTATCTGGAAAAGGTTAGTCGCTACCCATTGAATGTACTGAGCCTGGATATGATTCCGAGGATCACAATTGCCCAGTCCATGGACGTTTTGTCCTCCATGGCATCTGTAGCTGGGTATCGTGCTGTTTTGATGGCCGCCAATTTATTGCCACGCTATTTCCCCATGCTGACAACGGCAGCGGGGACCATTCCTCCTGCCAAGGTGCTCGTCATTGGTGCCGGTGTCGCGGGATTACAAGCCATCGCTACTGCTAAGAGAATGGGTGCTGTGGTGGAGGCCTTTGATACCCGGGCAGCAGCGAAAGAAGAGGTACAAAGTTTGGGGGCAAAATTTGTAGAAGTAGAGGGTGCTAAGGATGATAAAGGAGCAGGGGGTTATGCTGTAGAACAAACCGAGGAATTTAAACAAAAACAACGCGCCCTGGTACACGAAAAGGCGCTGAAATCAGACGTAATCATTACTACAGCGCAGGTACGCGGTAGGAAAGCACCTGTAATTATTAAAAAAGAAACTGTAGCAGAAATGAAACCTGGATCTGTAATTATTGATATTGCAGCATCGACTGGTGGCAATTGTGAGTTGACCGAAGATAATCAAACGGTTGTCAGGAATGGCGTCACCATTGTCGGAGATTCAGAATTGGCAGCCGGTATGCCGATGCATGCAAGTCAGCTTTTCAGCAAAAATGTTTTCAACTTCCTGAAGGTATTTATTAAAGAAGGTCAGCTGAACCTCGATTTTAATCACGAAATTATCAAATCCAGTTGCATACTTTTAGAAGGTAAGGTCCTCTTTGAAAAAAAATAATTGCTTTTCCACAAAATTAAATAAAACAAATATGGATGGTTTAATTACATTTTTGGCCAGTAACCTGCTGATGATTTACATCCTGGTCTTTGCCATTTATCTGGGAATGGAGGTAATCTCTAAGGTGCCTACAGTGCTGCATACACCACTTATGTCGGGTGCTAATGCCATTAGTGGCGTTGTTGTTATTGGGGCAATTATATTGGTAAGGCAGGCAGAACCTACCGACTATCTGGTACTAACCCTTGGTTTCCTAGGGATAGCCCTGGCTATGATCAACGTAATTGGTGGCTTTTCCGTGACCGACAGGATGCTTGAAATGTTCAAAAAGAAGAAGAGATAAACACGCAAATGACAAATACTGCAGTAATTATAACGGAATATGTTTACCTCATCAGTATCATATTATTTATCGTTGGCCTAAAGAAGTTAAGTCATCCGGACACTGCCAAGATGGGAAATTTATTTGCCTCTGCGGGCATGGGGTTAGCTATACTGACTACCCTGTTTTATCCTATTGAAACAGAAACGAATAACTACATGCTTATCTTCGCTGCCATGTTGGTGGGTGGGCTTATAGGCTTGATTGCAGCAAAAAAGGTGCAAATGACGGCTATGCCAGAGATGGTGTCCTTATTTAACGGCCTTGGTGGTGCCTGCGCCATGATGATCTCTTTTGTGGAATTTTACAATTACCCGGCGGGACAGAGCCTAATGAACGGCCAAATACTGACAACGATTTTTGCACTCTTCATCGGAAGTATTTCTTTTACCGGTAGTTTGATTGCGTATGGCAAATTGCAAGGCTCGCTCCGCGACTCACTGGTATTACCTTACCCAAAGATCATTAACCTTACGCTTTTACTGGTAATCATCGGCATCAGTATTTATATCGTTAGTTTACCCGAGCTCTCTTTCGTTTGGGTCATTTTACTACTTGTTTTTTCACTGGTATATGGTGTCACTTTCGTGACGCCAATTGGCGGGGGAGATATGCCTGTAGTCATTTCTTTGCTGAATTCCTTTACCGGACTGGGTGCTGCCCTTGCTGGATTGATTTATGGCAATCAGGTGATGTTGGTGGGTGGTATTCTTGTAGGGGCTTCGGGAACGATATTGACCATCCTGATGTGTAAGGCGATGAACAGATCGTTGCTTAATGTAATTATTGGTGGTTTCGGAACTTCAGGTGGTGCTTCGGGCAGTAGTAAAGATCAAAATGTGAAAGAAGCTACCTATGCTGACCTCGCTATTCAACTCAAATACGCCCAAAAGGTCATTATTGTACCAGGGTATGGTCTCGCTGTTGCCCAGGCCCAACATACCTGCCACGAAATGGAAAAAATATTGGAAGCTGAAGGGGTTTCTGTAAAATATGCCATCCACCCGGTGGCCGGACGTATGCCAGGCCATATGAACGTGCTTCTTGCTGAAGCAGATGTTCCCTATCCTCAATTATTGGAGCTTGATGATGCCAATAGGGAATTCCCTAGCACAGACCTTGTTTTAGTGATTGGTGCGAACGATGTGGTCAATCCTGCTGCCAAAGACGATCCTTCCAGTCCAATTTATGGAATGCCAATATTGGATGTAGCGCAAGCAAAAGGAATTGTTGTGTTTAAAAGAAGTATGAGTACAGGATATGCAGGTATCGCCAACCCATTGTTTTTTAACGCCAAAAATAGTATGTTGTTTGGCGATGCAAAGGTCTCATTGCAAAAGCTGATAACAGAAATTGGAAATGCCTAAGGAAATATCAGCATCCATATTTCAATAGATGGTGGTATCTCGTTTAATGTTAGTCTATTCTGTTAAGACGCAGTATTTTTTCAAAGAGTACCTGAAGAATGTTTTTAAGCGGGAAGAATATTTTCTTTATACCAACCCCTGTTCTCTTGCATGCCAATAGGTAATTTTTTTTGATAGAGGAAATGAATTATGTAGGGTATAACAATCCTTATTCGTATATCTTGTAAATTGCATTTGATTTTGCCTGATTCATGCCTGAACTTCTTATTCACGATTTTTTAAATAGGGCTTCTCAAGCTCCTGTTATCGATGTCCGATCGCCTGGCGAATATTCCAGAGGGCATATTCCTGGTGCTGTTAACTTACCGTTGTTTACTACCGGGGAGCGAGCCATCGTGGGTACCATTTATAAGCAAACTGGTAGAGACGAAGCCATTCTCAAGGGTTTGGAGATTGTAGGTCCTAAAATGGCCGCAATGGTGAAGCAGGCTCGTTATATTGCCATTGATAATCAGGTACTTGTACACTGCTGGCGTGGCGGGATGCGGAGTGGTAGTGTCGCCTGGTTGCTCAATACTGCAGGAATAGCAGCTAGTACTTTGAAGGGCGGTTATAAAGCCTATAGAAAACACATTCTTAGCGTGTTTAACCAGCCTTTAAAACTCATATTGTTGGGCGGAGAAACAGGCAGCGGCAAGACGCCATATTTGCAAGCACTTCGCCGGCGAGGCGAGCAGGTCATCGATTTGGAAGCCCTGGCTAGCCATAAAGGATCTTCTTTTGGTGCCATAGGTGAGCCCGAGCAACCAACGGATGAACATTTTCTTAATCTGCTTGCCGCGGAATGGATGAAAGTCGATCCTGAAAAAGTTTTATGGCTGGAAGATGAGTCCCATCGGATTGGTGCTATCAGGCTACCAGAGGAGCTTTGGAAGCAGATGAAAGAAGCCCCGATGCTCAGGGTAATTGTTCCGAAGGAAGTACGAATACAAAATCTGGTATCGATGTACGGTAGCCTGGATCACCGAAAATTGGCAGAAGGGATTCTAAGGATCCAAAAGAGGCTTGGTGGACTCGATGCCAAAGAGGCTCTTTTGGCGCTCGATAATGGCGATTTATCTACTACTGCGGATATTCTATTGCGCTATTATGATAAGTCGTATGTAAATCTATTGAGCAGAAAAGATAATACGTCGATAACTACCCTTCCGCTTTCAGGTACAAATATCGACCAGGATGTAAAATGCATGCTCGAAGCTTTTCAAAGAATTTTAGAAAATAGAAGAAATAATGACAGCAATTAAACTAACACAATATAGTCATGGTGCCGGGTGTGGCTGCAAAATATCACCCAAGGTTTTGGAGCACATCCTTCAGTCCCAAATCAATTTCCATGACCCCCGTTTGCTAGTAGGAAATAGCTCAAAAGACGACGCCGCTGTTTATGATCTGGGAAATGGCGACGCTGTAGTAAGCACAACTGACTTCTTTATGCCTATTGTTGACGACCCTTTTGACTTCGGTCAGATAGCATCAGTCAACGCAATCAGCGATATTTACGCCATGGGGGGGAAACCTATTATGGCGATAGCCATATTGGGGTGGCCCATTAACACCATACCTGAAGAAGTCGCCCGCCAGGTTTTGGAGGGAAGCAGGACTGCCTGCAGCAAGGCCGGCATCGCCCTAGCTGGTGGCCACAGCATCGATTGTCCTGAGCCGGTTTTCGGTCTGGCTGTAACTGGCATTGTGCCGGTAAAAAATATAAAGAAAAATAACGCTGCCCGGCTGGGGGATTTACTATTCTTAACCAAACCTCTTGGTGTGGGGATATTGACCACAGCACAAAAAAAGGGGCTTGTGGCACCAGAGCACCTGGAGATTGCCCGGCGAAGCATGCTTCAACTGAACGTGATAGGGCAGGAGTTTGCTTCTTTGGACTTTATTCATGCAATGACTGACGTTACTGGCTTTGGCTTGTTGGGGCACCTGGTAGAAATGTGTGAGGGCAGTGAGCTGTCGGCACAGATTGATGCGGATCGGGTGCCTGCCATCAATGTACTCGATCAGTATATAGAACAAAAATGTATCCCCGGCGGCACCCATCGAAACTGGGAAAGCTATGGCCACCACATCACATCAATCACAGATCACCAAAAGGCAGTATTCTGCGACCCGCAGACCAGCGGTGGACTGTTGGTAGCTGTGGATCCGGCTTATGGGCAGGAATTCATCACATTTTGCAAAGGTAAAGGTATGGAGCTGGAATCTTTTGGTAAGATGGTAGCGGGTGGCCCTGCGTTGGTCACCATTCAATAAAAACAAAAGTAGCACATGGAAACAATGTGCTACTTTTGTTCACAAAAATTAAAAGCCTTCGGCGGTAATTTCCTTTTCCGTAATATCACCATATTTCTTTACTGCTTCACGAATTTCTGTAGCCTTTCCAACCAATACAAATTGCAGGTTGTCTTTCGGAAAATATTTAGTAATTAGTTCTTTTGACTTTTCCACCGTAAGTTCATCAACTGACTTTTGAAAATTGTTGATAAAAGATGCATCAAAATTGTAAAGAAACATAGATGCCATTAAGTCTGCAAGATCACCTGAGGTTTCGTACCTTGGCGGATACTGGCCGTTTATGTAATTTTTCGCAGAAGTTAAAGTTTCCTCATCCAGCCCCTGATCGTGTAACCGCTTATTCACCTGAAGAGCCAGGTCGATGGCATCGGTGGTGGATTCATTTTTTGTAAATGTAGAAATGGTGAACGTGCCGCTGTTTTTCATGGCATTAAAGCTGCTTCCGGCACCGTAAGTGAGGCCGCTATTTACGCGCAATTCATCATTCAGCCAGGAAGTAAACCGCCCTCCTAAGATGGTGTTGATCACCTGAAGTGAAACATAGTCTGGATTATTTCTGCTGATGCCCTTTTGCCCTATGAGGAACGTGGTTTCGGTTGCATCTTCCTTATTCACCAACAGTATCCTGCTCTTCTGCAAAGGTTTGGTCTCTTCTGATGCCAACGATGCAGCATTTACTTCCCCTTTTTTCCAGTCCTTAAACAAGCTCTTCAACTGCTTCTCCATATCAGCAGCTTTAAAGTCGCCGGCTATGGCGATAGCAGCACCGTTTGGAACATAATGGGCAGCATAAAATGCTTTTACATCACTAACTTCCAACTGCTCAACAGAAGATTTAGAACCACTGACGGCATTTCCGTAGGAATGATCTCCATAGATAAATTTTTTGAAATAATT
>LXQK01000016.1 GCA_001683905.1 Marivirga sp. ANT-B6 | reverse complement strand
CGAATAGTGTACTATCCAACCTGGGCAACCCCAATATTAACCAATCGTCTGAAAGCTCCGCTACGACTATTGGAAACATTCTTAATGGAGGGAAAATGGGAGATCAATCAGGGCGTTTAAATGGCCTTTTAAAAGTGTGGAGCCCATATCCGGCAACCAGGACATAACGGGTTTTCCATCACCAAGTAGATTTGGTTTCCAACACTTAAAAAGGGTCGCTGCATTCGCGCCACTACTTTTCAATGTCATAAGGCGGATGCAGATAGGATTGACCATTACCGTTGTAAAAGGGGAGAAAATTCTATATTTCCTATTTTACGATGGAAGAAAGCCGTACACAGACCAATTTTTCCTTTGCTAACCTGGTCGGCAATATAAGGGTTTTGGTGTACAATCCGATTGATAGATTCTGAAAGATTCCAGGAGGTGATTTCGTCAACCAGCACATCTATATTTTCGTTCATAATTTTATCCTCATTGAAAATACCCGATGACAAAGCCGGATCAACCAAGGGTTTGAGGTAGCAGTCTTTCCCTTGCCGATATGAGAGGATGGCTTCTTTAATAAAGGAATTCTTAGAATTTCCCATCAGCAATATCAGCTTGGCGCCTTGTTTGCGGCAAGCGACTTCGGTGCTATGGATCAGGTGATCGCCCACCAGGTTTCCTGCAGCGCGCAAAGGTATTAAATCTCCTATGCCCGTATTCATCAGCATATTCAGTGGCTCCCGCATATCAATGCAATTGATAACAGCGGCAAGTGGTGCCTCTTTGATAAAATCCATCAGTTCCTTATTGCGCAGTCTTCTTGAAATTAGGTTGCCATCAACATACCGTTGATTTCCCTCTTTAAAAAAATCTAATATATCCTGAGGCGTTTTTAATACATTGTCTTTCGTGCTGGCCTCGGGTGTAATTGCAATGGATGGCTCGGGTCCGTACTTGTCCCGTAGCCCCGAGATCACCACATCGATGCCATTTTCACGGGCAAATGTGTCCTGAAAATCATGCAGGATTTCAATGACGTCATCTTCGACATAGGTCGTAAACGTAGCGTCGATAATGATACTGGAATTTTTAGGTAAGTTCCATAAGGTTCTCTTTATGGCTGGCTTATTCAAAAATGACACTTCATTGGATAGTTCGAGCCTGATGCTTTCTCCTTTGCTGGATTTGGTGCTTTCGATATGGAAAGGGTTATGAAAATTGCCTCTTAATAGAAAGAATACACTCGAAGCCGTACCGATCATCACGCCGATGAGTACATCTGTAACAAGAATTGCAATGGTGGTGATAATAAAAGGAAGGAATTGCGGCCATCCTTTGGAATACATCTCTTTAAATAACGCTATGGAAGCCAACTTATACCCAACGACCAATAAAAGTGCCGCCAGTGAGGCCAAAGGGATTAAGTTGATGACCGTGCTCAAGGCTAATACGCTTACCAGTAGGAGAGTACCATGAACAAGTGTAGAGAGCCTCGTTTCCGCTCCGGCGGCAATATTGACCGAGCTACGTACGATCACTGAAGTGATAGGTACACCGCCTATTAGACCTGCCAGCGTATTCCCTATCCCCTGGGCTACGAGTTCCCGGTTGGGCGGGCTTCGTCTCTTGTGAGGATCCAGATTGTCGGCAGCTTCGATAGCGAGCAAAGAGGCAATAGAAGCGATCAATGCAATGGTTAAGGCATATGTCCAGACTTGATAATTTCCTATGGCGCTAAAATCAGGAAAGGTGAGTAATGAAGCAACGCCATCAATATCAGGAATTTTTACCAGGTGTTGCCCTTCCAGGTAAAATGATGGTATAAAAAACTTAAAAAAGAGGTTTAAAGCCACTCCCAGTATTACCACAAATAGGAAGGAGGGGAGGAGCTTGATGTTTTTGAGAAATGTTCTATCCCAAAAGACAAGAATCAATAATGAAATAATCGACAGCACAACTGCGCCCGGGGACAAAGACTGAATAAATGCACCCACTTCTGGAGGATTGATCACATAGTTTCTGGAATAGTCTACAATTCGGCTTTCCTGTTCAACACCCAAAGCATATGGTATTTGCGAGAAAACCAAGATTAACCCGATCGCTGCCAGTAGCCCTTTGATAATGCTGGTGGGCATATAGTCTGCAATTAATCCGGCGCGCAGAATTCCTAAGAGCAACTGTATCAAGCCGCCTATCATCAAAGCCAAAAGAAACACTTCAAAGCTACCCAGGCGTTGGATCGCCACCAGCACCACAGCGGTAAGACTAGCCGCGGGGCCACTGACACTTACATCGGACTGGCTAATGCAACCTACAACAAGCCCCCCGATAATGCCGGATATAAGCCCCGAAACGAGCGGTGCGCCACAGGCAAGAGCAATGCCCAGACATAAAGGCAAGGCCACCAGAAATACAACAATACCTGCAGGAATGTCTTTGCCTGGATTACTAAAAATCGATCGGCTAAAAGTTTCTTTTCTTGCCTTGTTGATAAAATTATTAATATATGTTTTTGAACTCAAGGGACTCCGGTTTAAAAATTGGTATAAGACATACTAAAGCCAGCTACTTCCCAAAGGCGTAGTATAGCAGCGATTTATGCCATTGGGCGTCATTCTCGGTGGTTTTGCGTACTATCAACCACGAAAATAATCAGAATTAAATTATAAAACCAATCTTGAACCAGCTAATCCCTCAAGGTATAGTTTATCATACGGGGGAATTATACTTCGACCTGCTAAAATGATATTTAGTTGAAGGCCAATAGTGTTAGCTATGATTGAACGCCTGGCATAAGTAATTTTTTATGATGCATGCTTATCGCAAGGCTATCCCGGCTTGGTACCAATCAATGATCCGGCGGGTTGAAGGGCGGGTATATTTTCAAATAAAATCCTGATGATGGAAAACAGGGGAACGAAGAGTATCATACCGGCAATGCCCCACACCATGCCCCCTATAATGATTGCAATTATGACAAACATTGGATTTAGGCTAACCTCCGAACCAATAATTACCGGTTCCAGTAGGTAACTTTCGATAAGTTGAATAACCAGAATGACAGACGCAAAAATAAGGATTTCGGAAGTTTCTCTACCGAAAACTAAAAGAAAAGCTATCGGTAAAACGCCACTGATAAGAGGTCCTATATAAGGAATGAAGGTGACCAAGGCGCCAAAAATGGTGAGTAAAATGATATAGGGAACATCGAAGAGCATGAACGCTACTACGTACATGACCGCCAGGATAACCATTACCTTCAACCTGCCCCACAAATAATTGAAGACTACGCGGCTAATTTGTTGAAGTATATTCGTTGCCTGTAAATCTTTATCTGCTGACACATAGGCCATAATGAAATCTTTAAACTTATTTCTATAGAGCAGAAATAGAAACAGGTAAATCATGGTCAGTAAAAAAGTAGTAAAGAACCCAAGCACGCTGCCGACCATTTTTGTGGCTGTATTTTCCAATACGCTTGAAATCTCATCCGACCTTTCCTCTATGATTTCCTGCTGTTCTTCAGGAGTTATGCCAACCATGTCGTCGATCTTTGTTTGCACTTGATCATAAAAGGACTTGAGCTGCTGCTCAATCCGTGGCAAATCTTTTGAAAATGCTCGCATTTGAAAGAAAAATAAAAAAGAGAGCCCCACAATAAAAACGAAAACGATTAGGGTGCTGATGAGTGAAGATATCGGCCGCCCCACCTTTGTCTTTTCGAGAAGGTTAGAAACAGGTGTCATTAACGCCGCAAGAAAGGCAGCAAAAACAAGCGGAACAAAAAAGGCTTCTGCAAAATACAAAATAACAAAAATCGCAATGGCGAAGATTAATATGGAGTTGATATTTCTCAAGTAGCGATGCTGCATAACTATTTTGTTTTTCATATAACAAGAAATGCATCCTGCTGTTTATATCATATGAAAATGACCTTTTAGGGTAATGTAACATTGTCACATGCTCCCAAAGCTTAAACGTTTTGGTATTGGGGCACCAATTTTAGCTATCTGATTAAAGTGCCCTGTTATTGTATATTTAAAGGCATGAACAACAATTGAAATTTTAATTTTTTATCCATATAACGATTCAAACCATGAAAACTACAGAAAAGACCAATATAACGGTTGAAACCTTTATAAAAGCGCCTATAGGTAAAGTATGGAGCTACTGGAACGATCCAAAACATATCGTTAACTGGTATTTTGCCTCAGACGACTGGCACGCGCCTGCAGCAGAAAATGATTTATCAGTTGATGGAAAGCTAAAAGTGGCTATGGCTGAGAAAAATGGTAGCGTTAGCTTCGATTTTGAAGGGACCTACACCCAGGTAGAGCCATTTAGGCACATCGCTTACACAATTTTAGATGGTAGGCTTGTAGATGTCAACTTTCAGGAACAAGATAATGGTGTTAAGTTGACAGAAACCTTTGAGGCGGAAAATACGCATTCCATCGACGTGCAAAGGGAGGGATGGCAGGCTATGCTGGAAAATTTTCGAAATTATACAGAAGGCAATTAACAATGGCAAGTATGGCGAGGTATCGATGCTCGTCCAATAGATTAAAACTCAGCCATCCATTATTCGTGTTTAGTTTCGCTAAATCCATGAAACCTCCGGCATTATGCTTCTTATCTAACGCATGATCCAGTTCGCATAAGAAAATATATATTCATTATTTCCTGAATATGACCTTACTAACAGATTCTAAGTTCCGTAGGAACAAAACTTATGGTAGTAGAATGAATTAAACGACACAGCCTAGTCCTGTAAGGACGGCCTTTTATCTATTGCATCAATCATAAAATTCAAAAACGTATTTATCTTCAGAAGGGATTTTAAATTTCTTCAGAAGATCCAGATACTCTTGTCTAAAGGTTTGATTTTTATGATACTCTTCTTGCTTGGTGATGTATTGTATTACGACATCGCGCTGTGAGCGTGAATATGAAAATGCACCGTATCCTTCTTGCCAGCTGAATTTCCCTTTTATAAATTTGTTATCGT
>LXQK01000159.1:6696-8224 GCA_001683905.1 Marivirga sp. ANT-B6 | reverse complement strand
CCGCGCCTCAGGCGCGGCCATACATTGACGAACTATAATGCAAACATGTGGCTTATTGGTGGTTATGACAATAGTAATAATATTATAGAAAGCACCCACTATTCTCCCGACGGTGATGTTTGGATGGAGAATCTCGTGCCGTTTGGAACGGGACTAGGCTATCACAGTACCTTTATATTTGGAACGAAACTTTACGTCTATGCCCGCCATCAAGGTATTTGGTCAAGTGTAAACGGATTTGACTGGGTCCTGGAAACGGCAAATCCATTCCCGGTAAGAAGCAGGCAACAAGCTGTAGTGCTCGATGGGACGGTCTACATTTTGGGCGGCAATGTCGATGGCGTAGGTCTCACTAATGAGATATGGAAAAGTAACGATGGCGTTAATTGGTCACTAGTCACGCCAACTACCGACGTTTTCTCTCCCCGCGATTATTTTACAGTCACGGTTTACCATGATAAAATATGGGTAATCAATGGCAGCGATACGGCTGGTGATCCTATTGGGGATATATGGTATTCCGGTAATGGTGAAAATTGGGAAAAATATGACGAGATTTTCCCAATTTCAGCTAGAAATAGCCATGTGGTATTAAACTACAACGATGCACTGTGGGTATTTGGTGGTCGTACCAATCTGGGGATATCAGGGGAAATTTGGACCATCAAGGAAATATTGTAACAGGTGTTTAAATGATTAGCATCCTGCTGAAATATCGTTCGAAAAACATATGTATTAACAAAAAAAGTCATGAAAAACGCAATTTTAATATTAGTCTTCATCTCTCTTTTGTCATCCTGTCGTAAGGATGATGACAATAGGCCATCTGAGTCAAATCGACCGTCCTCGTTTCAGGTTATCGATGATAGCGGTAAGACTGCTACGTACGAGATGAGCTACACAGAATTTGATAAGATATCACATATTCTTATCAGTTTTGACGACCGCGCTTTCAGAATGGATTTTACTTATAATGACGAGAATTTGTTAACCCGTTTTAACAATGGCAATGGTACGGTAATCGATATTATATACGGAACTGATGGTAAACTTTCTCGCTATTCAAGCTTAGCCATTTCTAGGGATATCACTGAAACCGCTAATGGATTTATAACAGCATACAGCCTTTTTACAACAGCTTATACTTTTAATAATGTAGATCAATTAACTTTAATCGACGACAACTTGCTTGCCGATATTAGTTTTAATGTTGAAGCTGGCAGTTCTGGGGCATTCAAAAATGTTGATATAGACAGAGTATTATATGCGCTGCCCACTTTTAGCACCCTGTTTTTTAATAAGCAAGCGTTTACCAGCACGGTAAATTATCTGGTGGAACCCACGTTAAATTTTACTAACACTTTCAATGATAGCGGTCTACTAAAAAAATCAATTGTGTATGTGACAGATCCATTGAATCCGAAAATGACGATTGAATATGCATACTAAAATAGGCTAAGATGAAAATCATAATCATTTTTTTAATACCAAGTGTATTGCTGAGTTGCAGTAAAAGTGACGAAAATGA
>LXQK01000159.1:0-6534 GCA_001683905.1 Marivirga sp. ANT-B6 | reverse complement strand
GGAAAGTTATGAACCCACTCATTATCAAGATAAATAACTCGCGTGTGCTCCTCACTGATACTAGTGCCATAGGCATTGAATCAAGGGACTATTAGAGAAAAGCTAAACAAATAAAAGCCTTAAAACCAAAATATATGACACTAATAAAAACGACAGTAATACTTTTGCTTTCCATATTGCTTTTTAGCTGTAAGGGTGATGATGATGATGACAATCACATAGCAGCCGCAATCATATCAAGTATTTCTCCTTCCAGCGGGCCAAAAACCACCATTGTTACAATTAATGGCAGTGGTTTTGGAGAAGATTTGAGCAAGGTTCAGGTATTTTTTAATGAGGTAGAGGCCAGCGTCAATAGCGTGACCGATACGCACATAAAAGCTACAGTTCCTGCCCGTGCCTATATAGGGCTCGTGAGTCTGGTTGTGAACGGTATAGAGCTCACCGGGCCGGAATTCACCTATCTAATCTCCGATATAAGGGTGAGTACCTTGGCAGGAAGCACAGAGGGTTATGCTGATGGCAATGGAGCTGAAGCAAGGTTTAATCAGCCCAATGGGGTTACCCTGGATGAGAACGGTACCCTTATAATAACTGATACAGGCAATCATAAGATTCGTAAAACGACACCTGCAGGAGTTGTAAGCACTTTAGCAGGGAGTACGCAGGGCTTTGCAGATGGAGCGGGAACCAACGCGATGTTCGATAGCCCTAGTAGATCAACCGTAGATAAAGATGGGAATGTATATGTAGCAGGAAACTTGGACTAAACCAACGCGATGTTCGATAGCCCTAGTAGATCAACCGTAGATAAAGATGGGAATGTATATGTAGCAGGAAACTTGGACTATAAAATAAGGAAAATCGCTCCATCGGGCATAGTGAGTACGTTTGCTGGATCTTCAGCCGGTTACGAAGATGGATTAGGTGTCGCAGCAAAATTTAAAACGGCTCGAGGCATTGTGTCAGATCCCGATGGTAATTTCTTTGTTGCTGACTATATCAATTACAAAATACGAAAGATAACACCAAACGGCCTGGTGAGCACCTTTGCGGGAAGTACGCTTGGTGATGCTGATGGAGAGGGGACTTCAGCCCAGTTAGTTTCACCATATGATATTGCAATTGATAAAGATGGAAACTTGTATGTTGTACAGTATAGATCTAGAGATCTTAGAAAAATAAGTCCTACGGGCCAGGTAAGTACCCTACCCAACATTATACCTGAGATGACCGGTTTTCTTTTCGGTATCGCATTAGACAGTGAGGGTAACATATATATATCTAATGCCCAAAAGATATTAAAGATGCATCCTAACGGCAGCGTAGTGGTGATTGCAGGAGACAATCAAGGTTTTGCTGATGGAAATGGAGCTTCCGCAAGATTTCATCACCCAAGGGGTCTTGCCGTAGATTCCGACATGAACGTGTATGTCGCTGATTCATTTAACCATAGGATACGCAAGATTACGCAAGAATAGGCTGTCCCGAAATAGGCAGACGTTATAAGGAAGGTTCTTGGTGGAAAAAGTTCAATTTTTCTCAACTCGTGATGAGATTTCCATGGGAACAAACCAAAGTACTTTAGCTACGGTAGTTGAGGGCATTGCCACAACGGAGTATCAAACTACAGCTAACTTAGAAAAAGAAACTACCTTCCATTGGAACTATACAGCGGAAGATGCGGACAGAGAAATGGTCACTTCAGAAAACCCAATATTATATCTCGTCAAACTCTACATCGCCATTTAAATACACTTGAAATTCAATATTATGAAGATATTAAATTCATTCATAGCTTTTGCGGGAATCCTCATGATGCTTACAAGTTGCGAGACTGAAGTGCCAGCATCAGATGTAACACCGCCTAAATTTTCCTTTAGCATCAAAGGTGATGGTTTAAACCGAACCTTTGATCAGGATACTGATTTTACAAGTTTCGATCTCAACTTGCGCAATGGTGCTAGGTTTGATTTCGTCCTTATCGCTAGCGATGCTGGTGGCCTGGCTGAAATGTCATGGGAACTTGCCGCTTCCGAAAATTATGTTTTTGATGATCCCATTGAGTTACCGTGGACGAGCATGCAAATTAGTCAACTTACCCGCCGTATAGAATGGCGGGGGGACAGAAATAATCCGGTGACGGGCACTACTTTAAGTGGCAGCTTTACGGTTAATGGGCCCAACATCGCTGGAATCTTCCGCTTTTTGGCGAAGGATTTTGGCGGTAGCTCGGGAACACCCAACCAGTTTTCTGCTGATCTAGATTTGTATGTAGGCGACCATGATAGCGAGGTTATTGAGTAATTAGCTTAAGTTGAACAGGGCATTAATCAACAGTACTTTTAAAATTTTTGCAGGCTTGTAAGTTTTTGTAACGACAACCCTCATGGGAGACTTTCTTACCCTCAGTGTCTCCGGTAGGGACTCTGAGACATAAAAAAATTAATAATTAAATACACTAAAAACCAATACTATGAAAACAGTAAATTCATTAATGATTTTTACGGGAATCCTCATGATGCTTACCAGTTGCGAAACTGACGTGCCTGAAACAGATGTGACACCGCCTAATTTTTCTTTTAGTATCAAAGGCGATGGCCTAAACCAAACCTTTAATCAGGATACTGATTTTACAAGTTTCCAGCTCAACTTGCGCAATGGTGCTAAGTTTGATTTCGTCCTTATCGCTAGCGATGCTGGTGGTCTGGCTAAAATGTCATGGGACCTTGCCGCTCCCGAAAATTATGTTTTTGATGATCCCATTGAGTTACCCTGGACGAGCACGGAGATTAGCCCACTTACCCGACGCATAGAATGGGTTGGAGACAGAAATAACCCGTTGACGGGCACTACTTTAAGTGGCAGCTTCACGATTGATGGATCCAATATTGCTGGACACTTCCGCTTTTTAGTAAAAGATTTTGGTGGTAGCGAAGGAACGCCGAACCAATTTTATGCTGAGCTACTTTTGTATGTAGGCGACCATGATAGCGAGATTATTGAGTTTTAACCGTGTATAGAAGGCCTAATTGAGGGTAGCGAATCATAGGAAACCTTCAATAGTGAAAGGGAGCTAGACAATGTTTCGGAAAATCGTCGCGCTTATAAATTAAAAGTTTAATCGTTAAACTGCATAAATATATGAAAATCTCTTCTATAATCTTTACCACTTTTACCCTTATGGTATCGGTTGTTACGATAGGGTGCAATTCAGCAGAAAAAGAGAATAAAAACACCAGCGAATCCTACACTACAGATGTTGTGTCTGTTGAATATCAATCCGAAAAGGTAGATACTTCCACTCGCCAGAATAGTAAAAGACTTTCTGAAAAAGCGATGGCATCGTACCTTCCTGCATCTATTGGTACTTTTATTAAAAGCGGTTCACCCAAATTTAAAGAAGCAGACCCTAAATTGGGACTGATATACACGCGAATGAAGCAGAGTTACTATGGCGATGAGGGTACAATTGGTGTGATGATAACAGACTTTGCAGACGATCAAAAACACATAAATGAAATGCAAAAAGGAATGCAATATGATGATTTTCATTTTTCAAAAACCCATCAAAATGAAAAGGGCTGGTATATTACTGAAAGCTTTGGCTTTAGGGCTGATGCAGGGAAAGACACTGTGGTTGCCAGCAGAACGCTGAATATAAATAATCCCCGAATCGACTTAGAGTTAACGGTCTCCCCACCTTTGGAAGGGGCAGCACCACCAGCAGAATATCTTATGCAAGCTTTCGAAAACAGCCGTTTTCCAATATTGTTTGAGCTGCCAATTCCGCAAGGAGAAGCGAAGGAAATAGAAAAGATATCGACGCTGATTGCATTGGATTGTGATGAAATACTGCCGATATCTCTAGTGTCAAGCGTATGTGGCGTATCTGGCATCGACGTATTTGCAGGTGATTTTGAGAAAGAGAATAATTGTAACCGTGAATACGCCGACAAAGGCAATTTGGGGACGCTGATATTAATTGTGTCTCAATATGAAGAGGCAGGAATGGGAAATTCTGCTATAAAATATCACTTGAGCGACAACCAAATTGCATCTAAAAAAATCGATAGCCTTGGTGAAGCAGCAGTGCTTCAAACAGTCGGCGATGATTTGTTCCTCTCAATCGCCATCGGGAAGTTTCTAGTCGAATTAAGGGCATTTAAAAACGATCTCGACAGACCGGAAAAATGCTGCGTTTGTTCTAGTGAGGCACAGTTAAAGACTCTCGCCGAGCAAGTCATCAGCAGGTTGCCGAATTAAGTAATTTTTTGTGATCACCCTTGGATAAAAAGTCAAAGGTTTGGTATCAACCATGCCCATTGCATTGGGAAATGCCATGGATTTACCTTTTTATGCTGTCGCAAAGCGGAGGAGCTTAATACTAAAAGACCAGACCGATGGTAAGCCCGTTCGGACAATTGCCAGTCCTAAATTACCAATCTATCCAGCTGATCGATACCGTCTAATTTTTCTTCAATGATGGTAATCAGCTCATTTAATTGCTCCCGGTCCAGCTGGTTTTCAATGGCAGTATCGGCTGCTTGAATAACGCTTTTCACAGTTTGAACGAGTATTTGATGGTATTCTCTTTTTTCGCTATCCGCATAAATCATATTTTTAAGAACTTCAAGCATCTTTAACATGATCGTCACGTCGCCCTTGCCATAGGTTCGAATAGGTATAAGATTTTGAAAGATCAGCTCCTTTAAGGAAACCGGGAAGTAGATGATGCTTATCTTTCCTGACGGCACTATTTCATAAAGTGGCTCATAGATCTCCATGCGGCGGATAAACAATACTGAGAGAAGATCGAGGGCTTTTATCGCCGTGCCGGGATCATTTAATCCCGGACTCAAAGCCTTAACGCCAATCTCAGATATCTGCTTAAAACCAAAAAGGTAATGATCCGTAATCTGGTCATCTGGATAAAAAGTAAAACAACTTTTTAATTCGGCTATGACATCATTCGAGAGTTGGCTCGTATTTGAAATTTGTAAAAATGGATAATCTTTCACCAAAAACGAACCGATATGTTTTCTAAAGACAACCTGGAAGTCATATTTTTCTGTAAGTTCTATAATTTTACCTATACTTATCTTCTTTATATATCCCGCCGTTTCTACACATAATTTATCCCAGTGAGCAAAATCAGGAATTTTATCTTCGAATTGTCGTTCTTTTAAGCCATATTTTTCCAGTTGAACCATGGTATCATTGAAGGTGCTTTCTATTATACTTTCCACCTGTATGGACTTGGAGATGGAATGAATAAAGAAGATGAAGAGCCAAAGACAGGTCACTCCGAGGATCATAGCTATTAAGATTCCCAGTGAAGGAAGTACATATTCCCGATCACTTTGGAAATTGACCAGCATAATCAGGCTATAGATGATGGTACTCAAATAAATGCCCAGGATGAGCTGATGTGGCTTGTTGCTGATCAGCCCTGGCAATACCCGCGGTGAAAGATTAGAGGAAGCGCCATTAAGCACGATCATCACCATCGAAAAGCTAAAGACCATCAATGAAATAATACTTCCCACCAGCGTTCCTAATACTACGCGTCCATCTTCCTGGTTGTCGATCAGCAAAAACGCGATATTTTCCTTTAAATCTATCACCCGCTCGTCATACTCGATCGTAATGGTGAAAAAGGCAAATAATAGCCCTGAAATGGCGAAAATTGCAGGAATAAAGGCGATGCTTGACGTGGTTTGCTGAAGGTTTTTTTTAAATGCTGTCCATAATTTATGCATAAATCGATAAAATCAGATGAGGGTTAGAAAGTCTGTTGTTAATAACCCGGTTAGGGCAAAGTAGTTAGATTGAGAGAAAGAAAAATTTGCCAGCGCATTGGCAGATGGTTAAAAAAAGGCTCCCTGCACGTTTTTTTGAGCGGCTTTTGTGGACTCACCTGTACTCACTTTTCAATTGTCTAAATTAGTCATTCCGATATACGTACTAAAACCTGCTAAAATATTTAATTGAGCGTTTGTTAAGGTTTCAATGTTGGTTTGTATTATATGAGATAATTGGATAACCTGTAAAAACTGTCACATACGCTGTTTTTAAAAGTAGGTATAGAAACCCACGGCAGTATCTTTAAATCGAAAGAAGTAAAATCACAAGGTTAAATGCACATATTTTAAGAAATTTTTTACCACGCATATTTTGGAGGGAGGCACGGCCTTATGATATATTCAAGATCCACTGGTACATAGTGCTTCTAAAACAAATGAAATCTATACCAATGTAGCGACAAATAGTTTAAGAAACATTAAAAATCTCTTAAATTAGGTTTTCCTAAGGAAATATGTTGACAAGTCAACATATTTCTAGTTTACCCACCATATGAAAAGACAGTTCATCATATCAATAATATTTATATTCTGCCGGTTTAAGGCGAAGCGAGTTGATCAACCTTAAAATTAAAGATATTGACAGCAGTCGCATGTTGATAAGGGTGGAACAGAGTAAAGGAAACAAAGATCGATATACGCTTTTGTCAAACAACCTATTGGTAGAATT
>LXQK01000158.1:1328-3528 GCA_001683905.1 Marivirga sp. ANT-B6 | reverse complement strand
ACATTTGAAATAATCAAGAATATATATTTTTGGACTCACGCATTTATTCATGGAGGATACCGGCCTGAACCTTGGAAAACAGAATGTGCTTTGGATTATTTAAAATACTTATACTATTCCGGAGAAACTTCAAAAAAGAAATCATATTCTAAATACGCAGGTATTGAGGTACTTGAAAAGGATATAGTAGAATTAAGAAAGGTAACGGAATCTGTGATAAGTGAAGAAAAAAACTTGACAATTAAATGGATTTCTCAACATGAAGTAGCAGTAATCACAAATTAACAGTTGCGAGAAATAAGTAAAAACAGGGTATATCAGCAATCCAAAAGTCTATTGGATTCTGAACGATTCGCCAAGTATAATAATTTTAGAACCGGCCTTGGCTTTTACGTTATGGAAAGCAAGGTGCAATTCATTCCCTATGTTTTTTATAAAGGTAATTATGGCGAAAGTGTAAACAGGCCCCTCACCTGTATTTTCCGATCTTCTCGGCGATACGCACATCTTTAACGGAACTTCTTTGAATTTTTAAATTTACAATTACCTGATCTGCACCAGCAGACAAGCATGCTTCGTGTGCCCGTTTTACAATATCCATCAGCTCATCATAGTCACCTTCCATCACGGTTTCAAAGGGACACACCTCGTACTTCACGCCCGACTGCTGTATTACTTCAATAGCCTTATCCACCAGGCCGTACATGTCATGGTCTTTTGATACGGGCAATACTTGTATTGCTATGTTTACTACATGGTTCATAGTTAGAAAATTTTTGATTGAAAGATTTCTCCGCTGAAGATATTAAGATTTATGAATTAGAAGAACATTTCTCTTACGAGTTATTAGATGGTGTTACGCCAATCATTTACCCGTTTTAAGGTGTTAGTCCGAGTCTGTTATTGTTATCCACACCGGCGCATGGTCGCTGGTCTTTTCCCATCCTCTCACACTATGATCCACGCCGGCAGTCAGCAACCGCCGATCCAGATGATTACTTAGCAGGAAATGATCTATCCGTAACCCTGCGTTCCGGCCGTAGGCATTGCGAAAATAATCCCAAAATGTATAAATAGTCTCTTCGGGGAATAACTTCCTGATGGCGTCAGTCCACCCCTGACTTAGCAACTTATGAAAGGCCTCGAGCGTTTCGGGACGAAACAAGGCGTCATTTACCCATCTTTCTGGTTTATACGCATCTTTTTCGGTTGGTATAACATTGAAATCACCGACCAGAACAACAGGCATATCCGCAGCCAGTAGATCAGCGGCATGTGCCGTCAGGCGTTCAAACCATCGCAGTTTGTAGTCGAATTTTGGCCCGGGTGCCGGATTGCCATTGGGCAGGTATAGACAGCCAACGCGAATTCCATTAATAGTAGCCTCAAGATAGCGGCTTTGTTCATCCTCAGGGTCGCCGGGGAGCACCCTGCGTATTTCCTCAGGTTGCACGTCCCGCGCCAAAATGGCTACGCCGTTCCAGCTCTTTTGCCCATGCCAGATGGCCTGATAGCCTGCTGCTTCGATAGCTTGCAAGGGAAACTTTTCCTGTGGCGCCTTTAGCTCCTGCAGGCAGACGACATCGGGAGCGGCCTCGGCGAGCCATCGCAGTAACACTGGCAGACGGCCGTTTACGCCGTTTACATTATAGGTAGCTATTTTCATTTCGTAGGTTGTTTTGTGCTTTCCGGGTTCACCATGCGTTTGACCTTGCTAAGCATTCTATGTATTGGTGACTTCAGTTATAACTATCACCTATTTTGTAGATTATGACCATAAAAATTGGCCGATTCATAAATAAGCAAAAAGTACACTTATCAAGCTTCCAGGCAAAAATAAGTGATTATTAATTTTCTGCAAGCATTGAATAGCCTCAGGTTCAGCTAAAGTGGATAATACAAAAGCTTATTTATTTTTTGTTCCACTTGAACATCTAGTGAAGAAAAATTCCTGTTTTTTTTTATATAACTTTATTCTTTCAGGGGAAGCTTTGTCACAAACCTTCAAGAAGTATCATCATTTTTAACAATATAAATCTTTGATAGACAATTAACATAGAAATAATCGATTTATGTTTTTTTATCTTAAAAAAACACTAAATAGTATAAAAGTAATAGTGCTTTCTATTTTTAATGAAGTGTAAAAATCCTTAAGTATTTTTTACAAAATTACTTATACGTAATGCGGGCGAAAGTGGTA
>LXQK01000158.1:0-1187 GCA_001683905.1 Marivirga sp. ANT-B6 | reverse complement strand
AGAAGTATTTAGAACCCCCCCGCAATACACACAACCTGAACGTTCAAAATAATTAAACCACTATGAAACGAAAGCGTATGAAACAGAAAATCCTGTACCTAATCACCATTATGATGCTTTTTAACTCCTGTCAATCCGACTACGAGGAATTGATTGATCCCGAAGAACCAGAAATACCGGAATTCATCACAATCTTCGATAGTCCCGAACTGCAACGAATTAAGTCAGACATGAAACAAAATGACTTAGTCAACCAGAACGGAAGAACTGCAACGAACACCTCAGAAATTATCGAAGCTGCTGATTGGACAAAAGTTCGCAAACTCTTTGATAAGGTAAATCAATATGATGCTTTTGGTATGGTATTGGATATCGAAACCGGAGATTACTTGAATAACTTTAATCTTTAGTCAAGATAATAAACTTTAGCCTTACTTGTTCACTTTCAATCCATCTGAACGGTGGAAAAATGATCTTGCCTTTCAAGCTGAAAATCCATTGGATGGAGAAATCAAATTGGTGTCGCTATTAACTGGTAAAACCTATCATGGAGGTGAAAATGAGAAGAGCAGCAATTCAGGAAGAACAGCAAGTGAATGATGCAATACAGTATTGGTGAAGAAAAACAATAACGGAGTGGAGTATCAAAATGGGAATGGACCGTAATTGTGAGACCAGCCAGTTATGTAAGTGTCACGATTTGTGGAGAGTGTGCAGGAGGTAACGGAGGCGATGGTCCAAATGAAGATTGGATTGATGGATTAATAGGTGCAGGAGGCAAAGGTCCTCCTTCTGAAGATGAGCCTACTGATGAATCAGTGGAGCCAAAACTTCCGGTGGTTGATGAAGATGATTGCAACACGTCTAAAACAGATATTCTTGCTGCTTTCCCCACCGTCACAGATAGTGATGCTAGTGAAGTAGCAAATTATGTAAACAAATATGCAGCGGACTTTGGCATTGACAATAAGTACGAAATGCAACATTTTTTAGCGCAGACTGCGCATGAAAGTAAGCGGTATGATGGTAAACTCTTTGGAGCATTTGAAGAAAATTTAAATTATCGTATCGCCAAACTAGGAGTAGATATTGGATTACTCGTTTAATACAGCAGTTAATCCAACATCGGACCCAGACAAAAAGAACCCGAATGATTACAAACGTTTAGATAAACCAGAGTTTGTGAT